>QMOR01000075.1 GCA_003648285.1 Bacteroidota bacterium | reverse complement strand
CGCATCAGGTATTGTAGCGCATCTTCAAATGCATAACCCTCATAAATGATCTTGTACAGGATTCTTGTGATAGGTGCTGCAAGCTTATAGTGTTCGGCAAGTTGTTTGGCAAATCTGAGCGTCCTGACGCCTTCAGCTACCTCATCCATACCGGCCAGCACATCTTCCAGTGAACGCCCTTTGCCAAGTTCTACACCACATTTATAGTTCCTGCTGTCCGTACTCGTTGCAGTGGCAATCAGGTCTCCGATACCCGCAGTGCCCAAAAACGCATCTGGCTTGGCGCCCATAGCCTTTCCGAAGTACACGATTTCATGTAATCCTCGTGTGATGAGCATTGCCTGAATGTTTTTGCCAAGACCACGTCCGGCGAGGTAGCCTGATCCCAATGCGAAGATGTTTTTTAGAGCACCTGCTATTTCAGCACCAATGATATCGTGAGAGCCGAAAACAAAAAACTGGGAGCTATTGAGAAGGCGTGTACCCTCATCTATGACTTCTGTAAATTCACTTGCTACCAATGTCGCAGTAGGTTGGCCGTCGAGGATCTCCCGGGCAAGGTTAGGGCCAGACAGACATCCAATGCGGAGAACCGATGTCTCCTCGCCAATCACCTCGCTCATGGTCCGTATCTGCGCTCGGGACAATACTCCTGAGGCCTCTGCGTCTTCCGGAATGTCCAGACCTTTGGTACAGTGAATGATAAAATGCGACGGTTTGAGAAATGGCGACAATGCCCGCATGGTAGACCTTAAACTGGCCGATGGAATGGCAGGAAAAATCGTGCGACAGGTCTCACACAGTTCCTGATTACTCGTGGTCACTCTGACGCGCTCGTCTAACGTGACATTTTTGTACTTGTGGGTCTGGTTAATGAGATCGGTAGTCTCCTGACTCCGGCACAGAATAAGCACATCTGAGTTGAAAGCAAGCAATTTTGAGATTGCCATCCCGAAACTTCCGGTTCCAATCACACCAGCCGTGGTCTTGTTCATAGTTTGCTAATATCCGAACGAGAATTGATCATATGCAACTCATTGTGATTTATTTCTGTTATATCTCAAAGTTTGGATTCTTCATGCGCGTGATTACTTTCATTTTTGGGTTTTTATTACTAGCCTCTGGGGTCTCTTTCGGGCAACGAACGACACAACCCTCGAATGATACAATTGATCAGATTCTGGTATTAAATCATTACGCAGAGGAAGATGGATTCGTTCTTTATCTGCCTTTAGAAAATTGTGAGGATGATACACTGGATCTCGTGGTCTTCGTCCACGGATTTGGTGCGTTAAATCCCAAAGTATATGGTGGCTGGATCGAACACCTCGTCAGTAAGGGCAATGCAGTCCTTTTTCCACGATATCAGATGAGCATTTTTACGACTTCCACGTCTGACTTTGTCCCGAATACGGTGGCAGCGATCAAGGGTGTGTACGGTCTGAGTGCGCAGTATAATTATCACCTCAATATGGATTACATCGACCTGATCGGCCATTCGTACGGTGGTGTGATCATCGGTAATATTGCTGCAACATACAGAGTGCATGACATCCCAACGCCTCGTGTCGCATTTTTGTGCGAACCCGGATCCGGACCACTCACAGGAGCTGTCCTGGATTCATATCAGGCAATTGATAAAGACTTGATGCTCATCATTATTGTCGGGGACGAAGACCACACGGTAGGGCAGAAGCTGGGGGTCATAGTGTATGAGACAGCGGTGCAGACAGATCACAGAATGTTGTTTTGGCAATTTGCTGATGAGAATGGTGACGAACGGATCGAAGCCAGTCATTATGAGCCTTATGCATTCGATTCACGGTTTGATGTCGGTATAGAAAACTTCACCATCAAGCGCGCTGAAAAAGTCTCAATGCTCAATCAGGTCGACTACCACGGCTACTGGCAAATATTTGATACACATCAAGAGAGAGCCAATAATGGAAACCGAATGATAGAAGCCGAACTCATAGAGCAATTGTCAAATCTCGGTACCTGGTCAGATGGAACACCGGTAAAGGCGATGGAATTGCGATTAAATGGCAAATAACTATTTCTTCTTTTTATTCTGATCCCGTTGTGCTGTATTCTTCTTCTGTTCTGCCATCGCCTTTTCGAGGCGATCCTGAAATCCACCCTTCTTTTTCGGCTTCTTGTTCTTCTTTTTCTCTTCAAGCTGTGCTCTAAGTTTATCCTCATTAAAGAGCAAACTCTTGGTGCCGATTGTCAGTCCAATGTTCAAAACGTTTGAGTAGAAGAGGTACAATGTGAGCCCTGACGCGTAATTATTGAAAAAGAACAAGAACATCACTGGCATGAAATACTGCATATACTTCATCATAGGATTCATGCTATTCATGTCCATATGACGCGTATTATAGTAGGTATAGATGATCGTCGTACCTGCCCAAAGTAAGGTGAGCAGACTCACATGCTGACCGTAGAATGGAATTTCCCATGGCAGATTGACAAATACATCATAGGACGAAAGGTCCGTCGCCCAAAGGAAACTCGCCTGTCGAAATTCGATGGAGGCGGGAAAGAATCGATATAGTGCAAACCAGATGGGCATTTGAGCGACCATGGGCAGACATCCACCAAGGGGACTTACCCCGTACTCCCGGTAGATTTTCATCGTCTCCATCTGTAGCCCCTGAGAATCGTCCTTGAACTTCTCCTTGAGGTGTGCCATTTTGGGCTTCAATGCCGACATTTTTGCCTGCGAATGCAGCATCTTCAGCATCAGCGGATACAACACAATTTTAACAGTGAGTGTGAGCATCAGAATGACGATACCCTTCGATCCGATAAAGCCGAGCAGGAAGTTGAAAATCGGTCTGATGATCCACCTGTTTATTGTTCCGAAGATGCTACTCCCAAATGGGATGACATCTTCAAGTTCTACGTCAAATTCACGCAGGCGATTGAATTCATTTGGTCCTACATAAAGTGACATGGCGATGAGTTCCGACGCTCTGCCTTCAAGCGGTATGTCAATCAGGCTTCTCAATATCTTGAGATTGTCATCATCATCTTCAAGCATCACTGTCTCAAGCTGTCCGCCACCAAATCGATCTTTGGCTATGAGCGCTGAGTTGAAAAACTGGTTTGAGTGTGATACCCATTTCAGCTTGGATTCACTCAAGTCTTCAACGTCGTCTTTTCTGCAAGAGCAATAGTCAACGTCATCGTCTACTTCTTTGTAATAAACCGACGTGTAGTATCTTTCGTACTGAGAATTCTTTTCAACTCTTCCAAGGAAAGTGACCCAATTGAGGCCGATACCATTCGTGCCGGCTCCGGTCACTTCGACGTCATAGTCCATGGTATAGCTGTCTGGTTGCAACTTGTATGATTGGACAAATTGCGAACCATCCGAGGCTGTTGCTGTAAATACGATCGAGTTGGCACTAGCCCTAGCATCAAAATATAACGCACTGGTCTTCACTATACCACTTTGCGTGCTCTTTACCGGTACGAGGTATTCGAATATATTTTTCTCGTCATTGAGTAAATGCAAGGGCACCTTATACTCCACACGGTCTTCATCCAGCAGGATCTGCTGATACTCTTTTAGTACAACATCAGAAACGGTACCTCCCAGACTGGAAAATGTGATTTTGACAAGATCATTTTCAAGTGTATAGAATTTTTCTTCTCCCGAAGCCGAAACTGCGTAGGGGCCGAAACGGGAAGTGAGTTCCGTCGATGCAGCCGCAGAGTCCCTCGGGACGGCAGGCTGTTCGTATTGCTTGGATATCGTTGCGTCCGGATTCTCGACCTCTGCAGTTGTGGCGAGCTCTTCGATTTGCGCCAGGCTGTCCTGTGCACGCTTTTGCTTTAACTCTTCGTCGGTTGGTGCATTCAGCGTCGTCCACAGCATGAAAATGCCAAACAACAATATGATTCCTATAATCTGATTTCTATCTAATCCCACAAATATTCCGGATTTTAAAATTTGGGCAAAGGTAACATTTGTGATGGTTCGACTGCGATTGAACGGATAACCTAATCGTACTTTTCGACATAATGATCAGTCAGATTTCTCCACTTCGGTCGAATTGCATATGTAAGTAGCCTACAATCCAATCACCTGCCCTTCAAAAGCGATGTTAAATCCCATCTTCTTAACCAGCTGCGACTCTTCACTATCCGCATGAAGCATTGGGTTTGTATGATTGAAGTGGATGAAATGCACCTTCGCTTTGTCGTCTGGCGAAAGGCTCTCAAACAACTCCATTGATTCAACAACAAAAGGATGTGGGATTTCCGACATGTCACGGCCTGGCAGCTCGTCACCATTGAAGAATGAACCATCTATCAAGGCAATATCCACCTCGCGAATGACTTCGAGAATGCTTCGATCCCAGCTCTGCCATTTGTTAATATCGGGGATGAAAAGCACTGTTTTATTAGGCCCGGTGATTAAAAATCCTACTGTCTCGCTGTACTCGTCGCGGTGAGGTACTAAAAGGGGAGTCACTGAAAGTGATGTGGTCAATTTTACTTTCGAGTTGTCCTTCATTTGCCGCAGTACGATGTTATTTAATGTGACAAGCTGGCTCCATGGGCCATTTTCTGACAAAAACTTGTACATGCGTGGCATGGCATAAACTGGAACATCTGTAGCCCCAATAGCCTCACGGCCGAGGTACATGAGGCCTGTATAATGTCCGATATGTGCATGCGTGAGCAAGATTCCGTCCGGTATTTGCTTCCCACTGTATTGCTCTAGCATTTTGACTTGGGTTGTGAAATCCGGAGTGGCATCAAACATCCAGGACTGGGAGGATGCCTTGTCGACCACCGCAATGCACGACACATGTCTCTTTAGTTCAGGGTTGGCCCAGACCGCCTCGCAGCACTCTTTATGACAATCTGCCTGAGGATATCCCGCGTCTTGCCCAATGCCCAATATCACTATCTGCGGTACATTCTGAGCCAGGATGACAGCTGATTGGAACAGGCTGGATGCCACAAGACAGAAGATAATGCGACTGGTAATCATGAGATATGTTTTGAATATTGATCTACAAGATAGCTGCAAATTGCACCAATTTGCATGCTTTGTTCATACATGAAATCAATTCATTGACCTATGATGAAGATCACATATAAAAAACAGTCAGATGTTTGGTTTTGTCAATTATTTTAATAAGTCGTTAGAATTGTATACTTTTAGCAGACATAACATTCAAACATAATAGAGCTGTACCTTTCTAAAGATTACTTCTCGACGATGTTTAGTCCTAAATATTGATAACTCGCTCCGCTTCTCTTGTTTTTCAAGGTTAAGTTGGGCAGTTAAGTTGTACCGGAGTTAAAACTCCTTGTACGCAGATTGTATAGCACCCATTCTCAACAGGATGTGCCACCTTGGTTACTCAAGGTGGCATACTTTTTTGTATTAAAACGGCCCCTTGATAGATGCGATCGTTGAGATTTAACGATATTCAACAATCAGAATCTAAGCCAATACGAACATATTTCATGCCTTCAATCGCTGCAGTCTTACTCGTTATTCTTCATGTTATGCAAGTGCATGTGATTTCACAAAAGAATGATGTACCCGTATATCATCTCAGTGAGCCTGACAAGGTGATGGTTTTGCATAGTGACCTCGATGAGATATCTGGATTGTCGTATCACGATGGTAAGTTGTATGCCGTACAGGATGAGGAAGGTGCCATATATACGCTGGACCCGACTACCGGTAATATTCTGGACGTGAAAAAGTGTTGGAAAAAAGGAGATTACGAGGGAGTTGAAGTAGTGGAAGGCCATGTATATATGCTCAAAAGCAATGGCAATATTTACAAATCACCACTGGGAGATCTCTGCGAAGCCAAAACAATTAAGATTGACCTCGGTTTTAACAAAGACTTCAATTTTGAGGGGATGGGCTATCATCCGATTGACAAGACATTGCTCATTGCCGCCAAGCGGTCCGAGTATGCAAATGAGAAAGAAGTGTATTGTCTGCCTATCAGTAACATGACTATCGTAAACGAGCCGTGCTATATCGTAAACGATCAGGCATTGCAAAATGAATTGATGAAGAGCAAAAACTCCTGGATGGAAAAGATGGCGCACAAGGTGTCTTACTCCTTCAATCCGTCAGGGATAGCCGTTCATCCACAGAATGGAGACATTTACATCCTCTCCAGTCCGGTACACCAGTTACTTCTACTGACAAAGGATTGGAAATTCAAAAAAATACTGCAACTCGATCCCGATCTGTACAAACAGCCCGAAGCTATTTGTTTTGACACGGACCTAAACCTCTATATTGGGAATGAAGCACGCAAGGGGAAGCCGCGAATACTTAAATTTCACCCCAGATGAAACGATTTAAATGCGCTGTAACATTCAGCATGATTGCCATTTTGGTGGCCGGCTGTGCTAACTACAAGCAGCACAAGACTTCAGGATCAATCACTTCTGAAGTATCAGTCAACCCGGTTGAGCATCAGGTATTTCTGGTAGGTGATGCCGGGGAGGAAACTGATATACAAAAGCGCAATTTCAAGCTTCTCAGGAAGAAAGTAGCTGAGTCAGATGTGCCCGTGACGGTACTTTTTCTCGGTGACAATATCTATCCTCTGGGGATGCCTTCGGAGAAGCATCCTGAAGAGCGCGAAGAGGCCGAGAGTATCATCCTGAGCCAGATGGAAATCGTAGCGGATCTGGGAGCAGAGGTCATTTTTATCCCGGGAAACCATGACTGGAAGCAAGGCGCAGAAAAGGGATTGAAGGCGATAAAAAGGCAGGAAGAATTCATTGAGGAGTATGCGAATGCACATATCAGACTGCTTCCTGAAAATGGTTGCCCCGGACCGGAAGTCATCGAGCTTACAGACGATTGTGTCATCGTGCTCATCGATTCCCAATGGTGGCTGCAAAACTGGTCGCGCGAAAAAAAGATCAACGAAAAGTGTGATGTCAGAACACGGTTCGAATTTGTCGAAGAACTGACCAATACGATAAAGGATCACAAGGAGAAACAGATCATCGTTGCGATGCATCACCCGGTGATAAGTTCAGGAAGTCATGGAGGGTATTTTACCTTCAATGACCACATGTTTCCACTGACAAAGCTCAAGAAAAACCTCTACATCCCTCTTCCGGTTATTGGTTCGATCTATCCCATTTACCGATCTACATATGGAAATGTGCAGGATGAGGCACACCCCAAATACAACGAGTTGAATCGCGGGCTTTTATTTGCAGTAGAGCAGCTGGATAACGTGATTTTTGTGAGTGGACATGAGCACGCTCTGGAATATCATCAGGATCACGGACATCACTTTCTTGTGTCTGGTTCCGGATCACGGACAAGTCCGCTCGGCAATCCTCCAACGATGCAATACGGCCATGCAGCAGCCGGCTTTATGCAATTGCAAGTACGAAAAGGAGGCGGGGTCGATCTTGCGGTTTGGGAGCCCGACGAAAAAGGACTGGCCGGGGAGTCTGCTTTTGAAACAACGCTCGTTGAATCACGTAAAATCGAAGTGGAGGATGAAATTGTTGATGTGGAAGCCATCGAATTTCCCGACAGCTTAACTACATTTATTTCAGAGAAGTATGCAAAGAGCAAGTTCTACCGTTTTTTATTCGGCGAGCGTTATCGCGTACTTTATGAAATGCCTGTTACGATCCGAACGGTCGATCTGGAGACCGAACGTGGTGGGTTGATACCGGTAAAAAAGGGTGGTGGACTTCAGACAAACTCACTTCGGTATGAGAATGATCAGGGGCATCAGTTTGTGATGCGATCCCTCAATAAAGACGCAACGCGAATCTTGCCGGAAATATTCCAGAGCACCTTCGCCAGCGATATTCTCCAGGATCAGTTTACCGCCACACATCCATTTGCACCCTCTGTGATTCCGCCCATGGCAGAAGCCGCAGGGATATACCACACGAATCCTGAGACGGTATTCTTGCCAGTTCAGAAAGGACTGGGACGGTACAACAATGATTTTGGCGATGCCATGTATTTGTATGAAGAGCGTCCGTCTGGAGACTGGTCCGGTTACGCATCGTTTGGTGGCAGTGAGCACATCGTGAGTTTTACCAAGGTGGTGGAAGAGATGCGGGAGGATTTTCGTCAAAGAGTGGATCAGGAGTTTGTGATGCGCTCACGTCTGTTCGATATGTTTATTGCTGACTGGGACAGACATGACGATCAGTGGCGTTGGGCAGAGTTTAAAACAAAGGATGGCAAGTACTTCAGACCTATTCCACGAGACCGGGATCAGGCGCTGTCAGATTATGATGGGTTTCTGGTCGGACTTGCCAAAACTCCGGCAACCCGGAGAATGAGCCCACTCTCAGCGGATATCAAACAAATCAAATGGTTCAATTTTAACGGCCGGTACTTTGACAGAGACTTTGCGAATGAAATGACAAAAGAGCAGTGGGTCTCAATGGCAGAAGAGCTGCAGACCCGACTCACAGATCAGGTCATCGAGAGAAGTATCAAGAGCTGGCCCCAAGAGGTATTTGCATTTCAAGGTGAAGAAATCATTGAAATACTCAAAGGTAGAAGAGAGAATCTCCCAGAGTTTGCAGCGAGATATTATGATGAGCTCGCCAAGAAGATATTTATTCGTGGAACCGATAATGCAGATTATTTTGAAATCGTTCGTGGTGATCACAAAACCATTGTACGGGTGTTTGACAGTAATAAGCAAGGCGACAAACGCGACCTCTACTACGAGCGCGAATTTTATGATTCTGAAACATACTCGATAGAGGTGTATGGTCTTGGAGGACAGGACAATTTTGTGATTGAAGGGAATGGACGTAGCAATATAAAGATGTACCTGGTCGGTGGCGAGGGTAAGGATGAGTTTACAGGAGATGGTCCACCAACATCACGTGTGAAGGCCTATGACACAAACAATCCTGATCCTGACATAGGAGTCCGGTACAAGGAGGTGGATGACGATTTCAACACCTACGATCGCACGGCATTTAAATACAATTTTGGAATTCCGATATTCAAATTCGGATTAAACCCGGATGACGGACTCTTGCTAGGTGGAGGTGCGCAGTTTACAAGGTACGGATTCAAGAAGGCGCCATATGCGAGCAAGCATAGTCTGTACGCATTCTACGCGTTTGGCTCCAAGTCCTTTGGTGGTGGATATATCGGCGAATGGAAAGAAGTTTTCGGCAAGGCGGGACTTGAGCTTGAAGCAATCTACGAGGGACAGAGTTATGTGGAGAACTACTTTGGACTTGGAAACAATTCAGAGCAGTTGGTAGATGATATTACTTTTTATCGTGTGCGAAAGAGGAGTTTTAGAATTATTCCTTCTCTGACTTTTGGTGAAGATGACAAAGGACATAGTTTCAAGTTGGGATTGGGAATGCAGAGCCATCGTGTGGATTCAACTGAGGGCCGGTTTATCACCGATCCGAATAATGGACTTTCGGACGATGTATTTCTCGACAGACGATTCGTCATTGGGCGCGTACAATATGCATTTACTTCTATTGATGATCCACTCCTCACAAGCCGGGGCATAAGGTTTAAAGCAGGTGCGGGGTTTGACCATGATTTTTCTGATGAATTTGAAGTCGACCAGGCGTACCGCTATTTTAAAACATCCCTTGCTTTGTATTACAAGCTCAAGATTCCTCTCAATCCTGTCTTTGCGACGCGCATCGGGGCCGAGTGGGCAGGTGGCGATTATGAGTTTTACCAGGGAGCGAGACTGGGTGCGCATGAAAACTTCCGGGGGATGCACAATCAACGCTTCGTGGGCGACAAGCTGTTTTATATCAATACTGACTTGAGAATCAATCTGGCAAAGTGGAGGAGTTATTATTTACCTGCTAAAATGGGGATCAATCTGGGATTTGATTATGGCAGGGTTTGGTTGGCTGAAGAGGTCTCCGACAAGTGGCATTATGCATATGGGGGTGGCGTGTGGATCAGTCCTTTCCAGACCCTTTTGCTATCTTTAGGGTATTACGTTTCGGACGTGGACAAGCGTTTGGATTTAGGGATGAGTTTTTTCTTTTAATGTTGAACTACTGAACAAACTAGCAATAAATGGAGTCAGGAGCCACTGCCACCAACACATTGGTTGAAAAAGCTGAGAAGTTTGTTCGGGATATTTTCGAGCACAAAGTGCCAAAGGAATATACCTACCACAGTATCGAACACACAATGCGGGTGGTGCGCAAAGTGAAGGAGCTTGCAGCGAATACAGCATGTACCGAAGAGAATCAGGAAATCCTTGCATTGAGTGCACTCTTTCATGATACCGGATTTTCGAGATCATACGATAATCACGAAGTCGAAAGCCAGATCATCGCCACTGGTTTCTTAAGAGGTCATGGCTATCCTGATGATAAAATAAATACAATTACTGGTTGTATTAATGCCACCAAAATGTCGGAGATGCCTGCTAACAGAATGCAGATGCTCATCAAGGATGCGGACACAAGCAGTCTCGGATCCCGTAATTTTTTTGAATACACAGAGTACCTTCGCGAAGAATTGAATACCGTAAAGGGAGAGCACATTGATGAAATGGGCTGGAATTATATCAATCTCCAGTTCATGAAGGATCACAGGTTTTATACGGAGGCTGGTCGCATGCGATTTGGCCCGATGAAGAAGCAAAACCTGAAGCAGATCGAAAGAACCCTGGGACTTCGCAAACAGCAAGGAAAGCAGAAGTCAAAGCTTGTGACAATAGGCTCAAGTAAAAGCGCACAAACTCAATTTAAAACTGCCCTGCGTAATCATATCGATCTCAGTGCGATAGCAGACAATAAAGCCAATACAATGCTGTCTGTCACATCCCTGATCATATCCCTTGCAATTCCAATATTGGGTACCCAACTCAATGATAATCCGATCTTGTTGATTCCCACAATCATTTTACTCTTCGTTTGTGTGACGGCGATTACATACGCAACCCTCGCGATACGCCCGATCGTGATGAAGGGAACGACGACGATGGAAGACATCAATCAGAAGCAGTCAAACCTCTTCTTTTTTGGTAATTTCTTCAAAATGAAATATTCTGACTACGAAGACGGAATAAAGTATGTGGTGGCAGATGACGAACTGCTGGACAGTGCGATCACACGTGATCTCTTCTTTCTGGGCATGTCACTGGGGCGCAAGTATATGTTTCTGCGGCGTTGCT
>QMOR01000074.1 GCA_003648285.1 Bacteroidota bacterium | reverse complement strand
TGGTCGCTGCTGACCGAATCTTTGGCATACTGGATACCACCGAAATGATTCCAAACAAAGGCACACTTAAAAAAGACACATTTGAAGGAGCGATCGAATTTAAAAACGTATTCTTTTCGTATGATGGGGAGCATGACGTGATCAAGGGTTTATCCCTGAAGGTCAATCCGGGGGAGACAATGGCTATTGTCGGGAGCACGGGGTCAGGTAAGTCCACTATCATTAACATACTTAACAGGTTTTATGATATTCGGGAAGGTCATGTATGTATTGATGGAGTCGACATCAACAAATATGAACTGTATGCTTTTCGCGAACATATCGCCATGGTGCTTCAGGACGTATTTTTATTTTCGGGCACTGTCATTGAAAACATTACACTGAGAAATACGGGAATTTCGAGAGAGCAGGTGATTGAGGCATCAAAAACAATTGGGGCCCATCCATTTATTGAAAGTTTGCCCGGTGCATATGACTTTAAAGTTGCCGAGCGTGGTGCTAATCTTTCGATGGGGCAACGACAACTTATTTCATTTGTGCGTGCATTGGTCTTCGATCCGGATATTCTGATTCTGGATGAAGCCACTTCGTCAATTGACAGCGAAACAGAGGCGATTATTCAATCGGCAATAGAGACATTGATTAAGAAGCGCACCAGTATTATTATTGCGCACAGGCTTTCTACGATTCGCAATGCAGATAATATTCTTGTTTTGGACCATGGTGAGAGAATGGAATTTGGACCACACGACGAATTGCTTAAAACCGAAAATGGACTGTATCAGAAATTATATCAAATTCAATTTGAACACAGCGGAGCTGGCGTTCAGATTTAATCATTTATAGAAAATGGGAGATCAGGAAAATAGATTTCAGCCGGGATTTAGTAGCGTGATTGGATTTTTAGTCGCAGTGGGATTTTTTATCCTTCTCTTTTTTATGATGCGCGGTATTTTTACCATTCTGGCTTGGGCTGCTCCATTCTTATTGATAGCGGCCGTGTTGATCAATTATCATACGATTATTAATTTTGGAAAGTGGTTGTACAGGTTGATTAGAGGAAATCCCATCGTTGGAATTGTCGCTGTCGTACTATGTGTGTTTGGTTTCCCTGTTGTGTCCGGCTTCTTGTTCGGAAAAGCATTATTGGACCGAAAAATGCAACGGTTGCTTGAGGAGAAAAATCCTCAGGATGAGTTTATCGACTATGAGGAGATTTCCAATGAACCCCTTGAGCTCAAACAACTCGAACGGCGCGAAGGTCAGGAGAGAAATGACAATTAGTACCCGTTTAAAACATCTCAGATTTTGACCTTAATCCCAGGCATACTATATCTCATGTTTTTGGGATACTTCTTGCTCTTGTCATTCTATTTGTGGCATTGGAATAGGATCGTCCCCCTTGCGGTTGACGAAGATGAGAATCAGGCGAATATATCTGTTGTCATTCCTGTCAGGAATGAAGCCCCGGGAATTATAAGATGCATAGATTCAATTCTCGCACAAAATTTTAGGGGGACCTTCGATATCATTATTGTGGATGATCATTCGACAGATGAGACTGTCAAAATAGTGAGAGAAAGGTATGATTTGACAGACCACGTAAAGCTGGTATTATTGTCGGATAAATCCGAAAAGGCAGAAGGAAAAAAGGCAGCGCTCAAAGCGGGAATTGCTGAAGCCCCGAGAGAAGTCATCATCACAACTGACGGCGACTGTGTGTATTCGCCGTTGTGGTTGGCGACCTTGAGCAGTTACTTTACACCGAGTGTACAGATCGTAACGGGCCCCGTGGTGTACCCGGAGGGGACGAAAATGCTTCAGGGATTTCAGGCACTGGATCTGTTGTCTCTGATTTTAGCAACCGCTGCGGGTATTCAAAGCCGGAGTTACTTTCTCGGAAATGGAGCAAATCTTGCTTTCAGGAAGTCTGCATTTATCGCTGTAGACGGATATAGCGGTAATGAAGGATTTGTATCTGGTGATGATCTGTTTTTAATTGAGAAAATCACAGGCCATTTTGGGGACCATTCAATCAGATATGCAAAGTCACCCGATGCAGCCGTCTTAACACAGCCCCAGGAGACATTGCGCACATTTCTGAGTCAAAGGTTGAGGTGGGCAAGCAAGAATGGAGCTTTGGGCGATCGGCGTGTATTTTACCTGTGGAGTTTCCTGTGGGTTGTGAATGCCTCAGTCGTGGTATTATTGATTTTGGGTATCCTTGGATACGTGCCGTTGCTGATGGTGGGAATCATACTTTATATCAAGATGATGCTGGAAGGGATAGCACTCTATCAGGTAGCGCAATACTTTAGTATGAAAAGTGTCATGCGCTGGTTTCCCTGGGCGTTTTTTCTGAATGTCCTGTACGTTGTGGCCATTGGACTGATGACCATTCTGGCACCGTCCTTTAAGTGGAAAGGGCGGGATGGGATGATAGCTGAATCTTAAATATCAATATTTGCGTATTTCGCATTTGCCTCAATAAAGGCCCTGCGTGGAGGCACCTCATCACCCATCAGCATTGAGAAGACACGATCCGCTTCCAGTCCGTCTTGAATCGTGACATGTTTCAGAATACGCTCATCAGGATCCATTGTTGTTTCCCAAAGTTGATTGGCATTCATCTCACCAAGACCTTTGTAGCGCTGCGTTTTGACAGAATCGTCCTCAGCATGCCTCTTGTAAGACTCGATGGCCTCGTCACGCTCCTCGTCAGACCAGCAATAGCGAAACTGCTTGCCCTTGTACACTTTGTATAGTGGAGGTGACGCGATGTAGAGGTATCCCTGTTCGATGAGCACACGGGTATAGCGAAAGAAAAATGTCAGGATCAAGGTGACAATATGACTTCCATCCACGTCGGCATCACACATGATCACGATCTTGTGATAGCGCAGCTTAACGATGTTCAGGACGCGCTCGCCTTCTTTTTCTTCAATACTGACGCCCAGGGCGGTAAAGATATTTTTGATCTCTTCGTTTTCGTAAATCTTATGCTCAAGTGCTTTCTCGACATTGAGAATTTTACCGCGAAGAGGTAAGATGGCCTGGAATTTTCGGTCACGACCTTGCTTGGCAGTTCCACCTGCTGAATCTCCCTCGACGAGGAATATTTCGCACTCACCTGGATCTTTTGATGAGCAATCGGCCAATTTGCCTGGCAAACCGCTACCTGTGAGTATATTCTTCCTCTGAACCATTTCACGCGCTTTACGGGCAGCGTGACGGGCTGTAGCGGCAAGAATTACCTTGTCTATGACGCGCTTGGCCTGCATGGGATTCTCCTCAAGCCAATACGTGAGAATATCACCGACAGCACGTGAGACGATTCCTGTTACTTCAGAGTTTCCAAGTTCACCCTTGGTCTGGCCTTTAAACTGGGGTTCGGGTACTTTTACGGAAATAATAGCTGTGAGTCCCTCTCGAAAGTCCTCACCTGCAATTTTGAATTTAAGTTTTGAAAAGTAACCGTTATCCTCACCATATTTGGAAAACACGCGATTGACGGCACGACGAAAACCAGCGACGTGGGTTCCTCCGTCCCTTGTGTGAATGTTGTTGACATACGGGAATACGTGTTCCTGAAATCCTGTATTGTACTGCAGAGCTACCTCCACATCTACATTGTCCTCTTTTCCCGTCGCATAAATCGGCTCCTGGAGCAGCGGAGCCCGTCCCTCATCCAGATATTTTACGAACTCAATAAGTCCTCCTTCGGAATAAAAATTTTCAGTGCGAAATGTGCCGTCTTCATTGGTTTCCCGCTCGTCGATCAGTACGAGCGTGAGCCCTTTGTTCAGGTATGATAATTCGCGCAATCTGTTAGAGAGTACTTCGTAGCGAAATTCAAGAGTTTCAAATATTCCGGCATCAGGCCAAAATCTGATAGTAGTACCTGTATCTTCTGATTCTCCAATGACATCGACCTCTGTGGTGGCTTTTCCCTCAGCATACTCCTGAGCATAGAGGTTTCCTTCCCGTTGTACCTCAGCCCTCAATCTCTGCGAAAGGGCATTTACACAAGAGACCCCGACACCGTGCAGACCACCGGAAACCTTATAGGTGTCTTTATCAAATTTACCCCCGGCGTGCAAGACTGTCATAACGACCTCGAGTGCGGATTTTTGCAGTTTCTCATGCAGACCAGTTGGTATTCCGCGGCCATCATCCTGTACACTTACCGAATTGTCATCGTGAATAATTGTAGTAATCAGCGTACAGTACCCGGCCATGTGCTCATCGATCGAGTTGTCGACGACCTCCCATACCAGGTGATGAAGCCCTTTGGTATCGGTACTTCCAATGTACATACCAGGCCGTTTTCTAACTGCCTCAAGTCCCTCTAGTGCCTGGATACTACTTGCACTGTAATCACTGGGTTTATTGCTCATATAATTTGTTGAAAGTTGTGCCGCAAAGGTACGATAAATTTGCATGAATGCGCAGCCTCCACAACTGTGTATATTATTGAGAAACAGAAGAATAAATATTACATTATATACAATATGATGCGCCGGGTAAATATCGCTGACAGACAACCGTGGAGTACCTGATTCTTTGAGTGAAATAAATATGCTATTCCATTAAATTTGTGTGCTCATGGAACTGTTGTGCACATCCCGCGAATCACTCATCGACGTTGCCAGACAACTACTCGATTACCTGAACAAAGAGGTCAGAGTAGTCCTGTTTGAAGGCGATCTGGGCGCAGGAAAAACAAGTCTGATACAGGAAGTTTGCACCAGCCTCGGATGTACGGAGAATGTGACGAGCCCCACGTTTTCGTTGATCAATGAATATCTGACAGGTGATGAGACGATCTATCACATCGATCTGTATCGACTCGAATCCACTGAGGAAGCGCTACAAATTGGAATTGAGGACTACTTGTATTCAGGAAATTGGTGTTTTATTGAATGGCCCGACCTCATCAAGCCGTTGATTGACCTTCCGTATGCGCGTGTCAACATAGAGATAGAGAGTAGTACATCAAGGATTTTTAGTATTTTAAAATACAATATAGAGAGCACAGGTCATGAATGAAGATATTCGAGGAGTCAGGTATACGTCATTTTTCGCACAGGAAAGTCTCGCACCACAGCCTGAGACGTTGGCAATAGACAGATCCCCGAGCGAGCTGTTTATCGGTGTACCTCTTGAGATATCTGCGTATGAGAATAGGGTCGCACTTGTGCCTCATGCCGTTCAATCTCTGATTGGAAATGGGCATCGTGTCATTGTTCAGCATGGTGCTGGTGAGAAATCAAATTACAGCGATGCACAGTATTCAGAGGCAGGTGCAGAGATGGTTCCCTCGGCAAAAGAGGTTTATGCGGCAGACATTATCATAAAAGTTGCACCGCCATCGGTAGAAGAACTCAATATGTTTCACGCGGATCAGATTCTTGTATCACCGCTGCAGATTCCGATTATTTCGCAGGAGTATATTGAGACTCTGCGAAAAAAACGTGTGATAGCCGTGGCAATGGAATATTTGCAGGCAACGGATGGCTCGTTTCCCGTGGTGCGCATTATGAGTGAAATAGCAGGCATCAGTGCCATGCATACCGCCGCCGAGCTATTGTCGAATGCAAAAGGAGGTCGTGGTGTATTATTGGGCGGTGTATCGGGAGTGCCACCCGCCAAGGTCGTCATTCTGGGAGCCGGAGTGGTTGGCGAGTTTGCAACTCGGACTGCCTTGGGCCTCGGTGCATCGGTACGTATTTTTGACGATGATGTGTACAAGTTGATGCGCATTCAAAAACTGATTGGAAGGCAGCTACACACCTCTACTATCAATCCGGTCTACCTCTCATATCAGTTACTGAGCGCCGATTGTGTGATTGGTGCGATACATTCACGTGAGGGCAGAACCCCGATGGTGGTATCTGAGGAGATGGTAGCAAAGATGAAAGACGGTTCTGTGATCATCGATGTGAGCATAGATCAGGGAGGTTGCTTTGAAACATCCGAAGTGACATCTCATAAGCATCCCACGTTTTCGAAATATGGTGTGGTGCATTATTGTGTGCCCAATATTCCATCTAAAGTATCGCGAACGGCTTCCGTCGCAGTCAGCAACATTCTCACGCCTCTTCTCGTCAAAGCAGGGGGTACTGGCGGGCTGGAGCAGTTGTTATTTCGAAATCCGGGAATTCGACATGGCGTGTATACCTATAAAGGCTGCCTGACAAATATGTACCTCAGCAAGCACTTTGGGATCAAGTTTACTGACATTAACTTATTGCTCACTTCTCATTTATGACGGACGCCTTATTTGCTCGTTCGAAATATAAATATCTTTCTCTCCCGGTGATCTGTGTCTCCATCTCCGGTGTGTCCACAGCCAATATTCGGGATGCGTATTAATATTTGATTCGAGCTCTCTGAAGTACATTTCGGCGAGTTCGAGTTCAGTGTGCGAATTAGGATCATCGGTCAAAAGCTTGAAGCTCAAACTGTAATAACCTCGCCGAACAGGCTGCATTTGAGCGTACACAACAGGGTAATTTAACCTTTGTGCTATAGAATACGCTCCTCTGAAAACAGGCGTGTCCTGGTTTAGAAATGTGACCCAGGGCGCATTTTGCATGATCGGTTTTTGATCAGCAATAAATCCGGACATGGTCAGCATCTTCCGGTCTTCCACCATGTTCCTAAATACTCTGTTTGATTTATATAATCTCGCTCCAAACCGGCCCCGCATTTTGTAGATCAGTGCATCAAATCGTTTATTGGACAGAGGCTTGTAGATACCACAAAACCGATGTGCAAAATCCATGCACAATCGCTGGCCCTCCCATTCCCAATTTCCGTAATGCGACATCATCAGGACGATACTCTGGTGAGAGGCAGTATACTTGTCAAAGACTCCAGTATTCTCGACCGATACGCGTTTGAGAATTTCCTTTCTGGACATCGTATAGAGTTTCAGCGTTTCAAGTGTGTTATCGCAGAAGTACCGGTAAAAGCGTTTGGCGATGCCGTATATTTCTTCCTCACTTTTATCTGGAAAAGCATGATGCAGATTGGCAAAAACCACAGCTTTGCGATACTTTATCACACGCCAGAGTACCGGATAAGCGATAGATGATATGACGTAAATAGCTCTGAAAGGCAGTATCGACAGAGCGTATACGAATATCTTGGTTAAATAAAATCCTATTGCTTTCAAATCGTCATTCTCGCTTTCAAATGGGTTAAAGTGGAGCTGTAAAAGTACCAACTGACAACGTGTTAGTTTGCCTAAATGTTTAACTCAGCCCTCTCTTTTTCCTGAGCTTTATTTTCTCCAGAGAAATAAATGTCACTGATAATATGATGAATGCCGTTCCGGTCCATTGTGCCCATGTAAGCCGTTCGTCAAGTAAAAAATACGCAAGGGTGATTGTCGAAACAGGTCCGACACTTGCGATGATCGCAGTACGGGAAGCCCCGATCGCATTAATTGCTGCATTGATCATATACGATGGGATAACTGTAGCAATAATACCCATCGAAAAACCGTAGAGGTAAACCGGTTTTTCAAGCGAAAGAATATGGTCCAGACTTTCGGTTGCCGCATAGTGCCCGATTACCAGGCAACAGGCGAACGTCATGGCATAACCCGTGTATTTCGTAGCACCGAATTTTGAGATAAGCTGTTGACTCATAATCATATACAATGCAAAAGAAACTGCGCAGCCCAGGATTGCAGTAGCTCCTGTGAGAAATGCTTTGTCGATCGAAAATTCCGTCAATTGCGGACTGAATACCCAGAGCAATCCGATATAGGAAAGGGCAATTGCGCCGAGCTGATGCTTTGTAATTGGCTCCTTAAGCCACACACGTGCTATGATTACTATAAACGTGGGGTAGGTAAAAAGTATCAGCCGTTCGACACTTGCGTCAATAAATTGCAACCCCCAGAAATCGAGAAAGCTGGCGAGGTAGTAACCGAGAAAAGCAGCAACCATCAGGCCTGCCCAATGTCGCGGCAGGGCTGTAATCTTTTGGCCCCTCCGGCGGTAGATGAGTTGAATCAGAAGGTAAAATGGTAGCGCACTTAACATACGCAATGCAAGAATCGTGATCGTGTCGACATCATATTGGTACGCCAACTTGACGAATATCGCTTTCGTAGAATACAGAAGCGATCCAAACAATGCCAGGAGAATCCCTATGTAATGCTTCTTCAAATGCCTTAAATATCGATGACTTTGGGTGTTACGTCATATACTTGAAACGGTCCATTGTTATTTGCAACCATGAGCAAATACCCGTTCTGACTTTTTAAAATGCCAACAGCACGTGCATCCATCCATGCATTGAACCCACTCATTGCAGGAGGCACTTCTGCAAAATTTCCCGCCCCGTCATTCAGCAGGAGCAGTCCGACGCTTCCATCACTTCTCCGGGTTTCTACTTCGCGATTATAGAAATTTCCAGCCGTGAGCATATCCAGATCACCGTCATTGTCAAAGTCCATAAGGACCATGTCCTGAATTGTGCTGAACTGTGCCCGATTGGGCAATGCCATACGCTCAAAAGAGCCGTTTCCATTATTAATGAATACAGAAGACTCGAAGGTTTTGGCATCAAGTACGAGCGCATTTTCCAATTCAGGGCCGAGGATTTCCTCTACAGAGGCATGGGCGAATTCGTTGAATGTTGGAAATTTCTCTTTGATAAACGGCATTTGGTCGGAACTGCATGTCCTGCCTCGTACAGGGAATACACTACCATGCTCATAATAGCCGAGATAGATGTCATTTGAACCATTCTGATCAAAATCTGCAGAGTAGACCTTGAACGGCTCTTCCGCGGAAGCTTTGTATTTGATGTTCTTCCCGAGATTACCGGCGATCAGATCCATGTCCCCATCATTGTCGATGTCTGCCACTTTCACTGTATTCCACCAACCGGTAGATTCTGTAAGTCCGTAATCTGAAGTTTGATCCACAAAGGCACCATTCTGCAAGTCCAATACCTTAATTGGCATCCACTCACCCGCAGTGACAAGCTCCAGGTCTGCATCGTCATCGAGGTTTACCCACTTTGCATCGGTCACCATGCCGAAATCCTTCAGCACATCATTTTTTGCAATGGAGAAATTTCCTTTTCCATCATTTGCAAGGATAAATGAAGTCGCGGGATAGGGCCATTTCTTGGGTAATTGGCGACCTCCGACAAACAAGTCAATGTCACCATCCCCATCATAATCACCTGCGGCAAGTGCGTCTGTGCTCACGGTTATTTCAGGAATGCGATTCGCACCATTAGTGAAATTTCCATTTCCATCGTTGATATACATTCTGTCACGGTAATAGCTACTGTTGCCAGCCTTTTCATTACCTCCGCTTGCCACGTACAAGTCATCATCACCGTCATTGTCGATATCAAAGAAGATTGCCGATATGTCCTCCTGGCTCGCATGGGCATCCCATGGGCCACCCCCTTTTGTAAACGTGCCATTGGCATTCTGCATCAGCAGCACACCTGCCTGTCCATTTGCCCCTCCTGCATATGCATCATCGAGGCCATCACCATTGAGATCTGCAATTGCCAGGCATGGCCCGAGCGTTGAGACTTTGTGTGGGATTAATATTTCGTCCTCAAAGTCATCGTATGCATTCTCAATGTGAGAAAAGACATCTTCTGATCGCTCTGTAAAGATTCCATTGGCTGCAGGCGATTTTGCCCGGGGCTGACGACTGGCGGTTGCATAATCAATGTCCAGAGTTTGATTTGCTTTGACATCTTTCATCACAGTTGCCGTACCATCATTCCAAATGACCGTCAACTCATCAATCATGCCTGTATTGCCCAGACCAAAGTGAGCGATGGGCTGAGAACATGACATATATCCTCTGTACGGTGTGACTTCCCTATACTGGTTGCCATCGCGGGTAGATATCTGGATCCTGGCATTCAGAGCAGGGCCGTTGTTGATCGTCGGTTTGACGATCAGGTAATTTGCAGATCCGCTGGACTCATTGCGATACAGGCCCGCCGGCTCGTCCATATTATTAAGCACGAGGTCCAGGTCGCCGTCATTATCGAGATCTACGTATGCGCCTCCATGCGACCAGCCTTTTTCTCCCAGACCCCACTCAGCAGCGCGATCTTGAAACGTGTAGTCCCCTCCGCTCATAAATGCAAAATTTGAGAGTCGCGTCGAAGGGGCCATTTCCAAAAGTGTCATAGCATTAACGGCTACTTTTCCCGTGCCGTTGTTTTGGCTTTTTGCCTTGAGATCCTCGACGTATTTTTTTCGGGCGATATTGTAATCATTGTCGCGTACATCCCGCTTGATGCCATTCGAAACAAACAAATCCTGATGCCCGTCCAGATTCATATCGATAAAGAGTGTCGACCAGCTCCAATCCGTATTTCCCACTCCAGCCAACTGACTGATTTCACTAAATCGGCCGTTGCCATTGTTTACCTGCAGTGAATTATACATGTATTGATGATGATAGCCAATGTCCACCAGGGCATAGAATTTTGCGGGATTCATGCCGCTCATTTGTGTCTTGATGCGCTCATGTCCCGGCGCTACCATGTCGGCGACGAATATATCCATCCACCCGTCATTATTGATATCGGCAATATCGACGCCCATGCTAAAATTGGACATATGAGGTAGAGATGCATTTGCCTTATTCGTAAATGTCCCATTCCCATTATTGATAAACAGCAAATCAGGTTCGTCATAGTCAAATGCACAATACAGGTCGGTCCAGCCATCATTGTTGAGGTCAGTAGCTACTGCGCCGAGTCCATAACCAAAATTCGCGAGACCTGCTTTGCCAGTCACATCTGTAAATTTCTTATTGTCATCGTTGCGGTAGAGACGTCCTGAATACTTGTAGTCCCGCTTATTTGCAAACGCCTTTCTCTTCTCCCGGTGGTTAGGTGGTTGATTCACCACGTATAAATCCAGGTCATTGTCGTTGTCGTAATCAAACATCACTGAATTGATCGACAGGCCGGCATCGTTTACCCCATACTCCCGGGCCCTCTCCGTAAATGTTCCGTCTCCATTGTTGATATAGAGTTTGTTTGGACGCCTGTCTATGTCGGGCCATAGAAACTGACATACGTATATGTCCTGCCATCCGTCTCCGTTGACATCTCCAAAAGAGACACCCGTACTCCATCCATTGTGTGGGGCAATACCTGCTTTTTCA
>QMOR01000073.1 GCA_003648285.1 Bacteroidota bacterium | reverse complement strand
TCCTGGAATATTGGGTACTTCGCTCAATCACTTGAAAAGTCCTTTCTTTTTCAAGGCGTCACCGCGGGTGTACTCATCCCTATTGATCAACGTGCTCGAAAAGTAAAAGTGCAACAGCTCGTATTGGAACAAGATCGTCTCGATAATGATTCACGAATTATCACACAGGAATTTGAACATCAAATTACCACGCTAAAAAGCAACTTGCAATATCTGAATCAATCCATACAGGACTTTCAGAATACCGCTTTGCCAAAACAATCCCTGATATACAGAAGTTCAACTATCCAATATGAACAAGGTGCGATGGACTTTCTGCGCTATAGCCAGATTCAGGAGCGACTCATCGCAGGACGCAATGCCTATCTGGACTGGATCAAGTCCTATAATGAACAAGTTCTGCAACTCATGTATTTAACTCAAAAAGTATCCTTTTAACGATGAATAAGATATATCTATTTATACTGGCGACAACATTATTGTATAGCTGTGGCAACGCGGACAAATCGACGATCGAAGAAGACGCAATGCACGCTGAAGAACGCGGTCCTCTTTTGGTAGAGGAACTATTGGCGGCAAATCCGGCTATTAAAATTGGGACAATGCCAAGCAGGATTGTGCAACAGAAAGTAATCTGTACGGGTAAAATTGAAATTCCTCCAACAGAATTGATTTCTGTACACAGCAGAAGTGAAGGATTTATTGAAGGTATGACATACTTACCTGGTGATTATGTAAAAAAGGGTGCATTGCTCTTCACGATTACTAATACACATCTCGTTGAGAAACAACGCATCTTGCTTGAGACCAAAGCACAGCTGGCAATGGCCAAAAAAGATTACGACCGCAAACAGAGATTGCAATCTGAAAAGGTCACTACGGAAAAAGCCCTGGACGAATCCACTGCGCGAAAAGAACTTCTGACCGCAACTTACGAAGGACTAAAAAACGAACTTGAATTATTGGGTATTGACGTAGAGGCTCTTGAGGCCGAGCAAAAATTTCAATCCACTTTATATATCTACGCCTCAGATGCCGGGTATGTACATGAGGTGCTCGTCAACAAAGGGCAAATGATTCAGCCATCGGACAATTTAATGCAAATTGCCAATGATGACCATGTGCATCTCGAGCTACAGGTGCTTTCCAAGTATGTGCCATTATTAGCCATTGGCCAAAAAGCACAGTTTACATTGCCCAACAGCGCCAAAAAATTTGGTGCAGAGATTGTCAAGTTAAACCCCATGCTCAATGATGAAACCGGCACCCTCAATGTGCATTGTCACATAGATGAGGAACATGACCTACAAATTATCGCCGGCATGTTCGTCAATGCGGAAGTCGAAGTGGAAGCCAACGATGTCCATGGCTTGCCATTGGAAGCTGTCGTCAAAGAGGGTACAGACTATTTTGCCTATTGTGTAGAAGGCGACGTACTCAAAAAGCACCTTCTTAAAAATGTGGTCGTTTCTGGTGACTTTATCACCTTTGACACGATTCAATCAGAGCAAATGGTTATTGCGGGAGCCTATTATGTTGAGTAAAAGATTTATGTGTTCAGGCGCTACACAGTATGGGAGAGTCATAATGAGCTGATTGTTGTGATGATAGTCGACAATTAAAGGCTCAATTATCAATCTCAAACTCAATTATCAAGGGATAATCGAAGTCAGTTTTCACAAACGCAATTCAGATTCTACATGCCGGAATTTTGATGATTAAGGAATTTCAGGCGTACTGAGCTCAGCAAGCGAAGCCTTGATCTCGGCATCTGTCAATTCGTGATCTTCAATTTTTCCTTCAAAGTAATCCTGATATGCTTTCATATCGAAATTGCCATGTCCACATAGATTAAACAGGATTGTTTTTGACACTCCTTCCTCTTTGCATTTTTTAGCTTCTGCAATTACCGTGGCGATGCCGTGGGCTGCTTCAGGTGCCGGAATGATTCCTTCAGATCTTGCGAAAATGATACCTGCTTCGAATACTTCCGGATTGTTGTGCGAGACTGCTTCAATCAAATCATCCCTGAGAAGCTGGCTCACGATGATTCCCGCTCCATGATAGCGCAATCCACCCGCGTGAATAGGCGCTGGTACAAACGTGTGCCCGAGTGTATACATCGGAAATAATGGCGTCATGCCGATTGTATCCCCAAAATCATAGCGAAATACACCGCGTGTCAATTTCGGACAGGATGCGGGTTCACTCGCGATACAGCGAATATTTGTCTTTCCCTCAAGATTTAATCTTAGAAATGGGAAACTCAAACCCGCAAAATTTGAACCTCCACCGAAAGGTGCGATCACTATGTCCGGCATATCACCGGCCTTCTCCATTTGCAAAATCGCCTCCTGACCAATGATGGTCTGGTGTAATTTGACATGATTGAGTACGCTTCCCAATGCATACTTGGTCGTCTCACTAGAAACTGCTGCCTCTACTGCTTCTGAAATCGCTATACCCAATGAGCCAGGAGAATCGGGATGCTCGGCAAGTATCTTGCGACCAGCCTCGGTCCTATTTGAAGGTGATGGATACACATCCGCCCCCCAGGTATTCATCATGATCTTGCGATAGGGCTTGTCATCGTATGACAACCTGACCATATACACCTCGCATTCCAACCCAAAATGCTGGCATGCAAAACTCAAGGCACTTCCCCATTGCCCGGCTCCGGTTTCTGTGGTGATTTTTTTCACCCCTTCTTTCATATTGTAGTATGCCTGGGGAACAGCCGTATTCGGTTTATGAGATCCCGATGGACTCACACCCTCATATTTGTAATAAATTTTTGCAGGAGTATCAAGCGCCTTTTCAAGACCATAGGCACGATAGAGAGGTGTCGGCCTCCACATGGTATAAATGTTTCTCACCTCATCAGGAATATCGATCCATCGTTCCGTGCTTACCTCCTGCTCGATCAATGCCATTGGAAAAAGTGGCGCCAATGCTTCGGGCCCTATCGGCTCTCCGGTCCCGGGATCAAGCGGCGGCAGAGGTTTATTTGGCAGGTCTGCCATGATATTGTACCACTTATCGGGGATTTCACTTTCTGACAATAGTATTTTTCTCGCTTTCATAATTTGTGTTTCACGTGGAATAATTCAATCCTGCCGACTGCCTGTGGGGTTAGATTTACGTTAAGTTATAATTTTTAAAAGCAATTGCATGCACAAAGCAGTAAGGCATACTATCAATACAACATAATAAAAGACCTTTTTCTCTTTTATTAATGCATTATGCTTATATTTGCCTTCCACAAGCTCTCGCAATGAAGCGAGCTCACTTAAAAAGAGTAACCGAAATGGATTCAAAAGAAGCAATCGAAGAAATGGATACGAAGACCGTAGGAGAAATGGTCGCAGAAGATTATCGTACAGCGGAAGTCTTTAAAAAATTTGGTATCGAATTTTGCTGTGGCGGGAAAGTCACCCTTGAGAATACATGTCAGAAAAGAGGGATTGACATCAATGCTGTACAAGATGCACTCGAGAGCCTTGACAATCAAGTTGATACATCTGCACATGACTACAATAACTGGGAGCTTGACAAGCTGATTGACCACATTGTCAACACGCACCACTCGTACGTAAATGCAGCTCTTTCCCAATTGGATGAATATAGTGCCAAGGTGGCCAAAGTACATGGTAACGGGAACCCTGAAGTCGTTGAAATCTACCATCACTATCAGGCGATTGCCAACGAACTCAGAATGCACATGCACAAAGAGGAGGCCATATTGTTCCCCTATATCCGGACGATGGTAGTAGCCAACCGCTACGGTGAAGCCCTCACCCCACCACCATTTGGATCTGTGAAATTTCCAATTGACATGATGGAGTCAGAGCATGTGTCTGCCGGCAACGCCATGGAGTCAATCAAACAACTGAGCAATGACTTTTCCCCACCCGAGCATGCATGTAATACATACCGTGTGCTCTACGCCAAGCTGCAGGAATTTGAATCAGACCTGCATCAGCATATTCATTTAGAGAATAATATTCTGTTTCCAAAAGCGATTCAAATGGAAACAGACCTGTTGAGATAGGGTGTGAGATCGATTTTCGTCATGAAGGTCGATCTCCCTTTTCATTCCTTCCCCGGACATTTAAAATAAATCGAACCGGGAGTGAATGTCTTACCCCTGTTATTATTGAATTACGGTACTCTTCCATGATTTCAAAAAAATGTAAATACGCGCTCAGGGCTGTCCTCCATTTGGCTGTTGAGAGCAGTGAATCACAGAAAATCGGGCTTCGGAATTTAGCCCAGGAATTAAAAATTCCAGCCCCTTTTCTCGGCAAAATCCTGCAGGAGCTAGTTTCAAAACACATCATTTCATCCGCCAAGGGACCCAATGGCGGATTTTATCTCACTGAGAAAAATGAAAACGCACCACTGATCAGAATCGTCGAATCGATTGACGGTCTGGGCTTTTTTGAAAACTGCGGCCTGGGAATCGAAGAGTGTTCTGATCAGCACCCCTGCCCCATTCACGAAGACTTTAAAATCATTCGGGATCATCTCAAAAAAGTCTTTACCAGTAAAACGATCCGGGATCTCGCTGGTGAGATTTCCTTGCACAACCTGATTCTTGTCAGAAAATAGCCCGAGCGAACCTTCTCAAGTCAACTGTTCCGATAATAAGAGTACTATTTTTTGAATAGAACAGCGGGAATGTGCGCTTTTAAATAAAAAAAACGCCACCGTTTAACCTAACACTAGCTCCGGTGGCGTTAATATTATATAAGGAAAGTACGAATGCGACTATTCCACTTTTGAAACTGTCACAAAGTCAATTTTATCATCTGCAGCAAGTTGTATGAAATACAAGCCAGCCGGCAGCTCACTTACAGCAGAAATCTCAACAGTATTGACACCTGGTGTCAGGTTGATGATCTCCTGATAAATGAGCCTTCCCAGCTGATCTGTGATTTGCAATATGCCGCCTGAAGTTCTTGATGCAGTAGCTTGTATATTTAATTCATGTCTCGTTGGATTCGGAAATGCCTGCAATTCGAACGGATGTACTTCCGCATTGGCAACTCCGGAAACAATATGCTCCTCGGCCAGGAAGACATTTCTCTGCAGGTTTTCAGTATCCGTATTTCTATAGATCACATCAACCAGTCGAGTGGCTTTTATCTCTTCGATTTCTTCAATCGAAAGACCCGGATCATTTTCGAAGAAAAAACGGTCACCATCTCTCAAAGCCATAAATTGCTCGATCATGATTGCCATCGCAGTTTCACCGAAGAGGGCATTTGACATATGATCTTCGGCCAACATGCCTGACCACACGTCCACATCATCGATATCTCCATAAGTCAACTCAAACATCTGGTTGAGCCATGGGTTTCCGCTTAATTGACTGAAGCTTTCAAGCCTTGGCAGTCCAAATTCAGTACGCACGGTATTGTAGTCTGTCAATCCTCTGTCCCTTCCACGATTGATATTGAGGGCCGCAAGGTCGAGTCCACCTGCACCCGGAGGTCCAAAGAGGAAGTTTCTCAGATCATCAATGATCTTACAGTCAAAATCCTGCTCGACCTGGGTGGCCATGCCTTTCAGGAATGGTGCCAATCCTCCTTCTCCTTCGACAAGTACTCCCGGATTGAAGAAAGCATCTCTAAGCGAGAGGTTGCCCTCAGGTATAATAAAACCATCGTTGTCCATCCGGATCAATTTACTGTTGATCACCGAGTGTCCGTAACGATAGGCAGCCGAAGAGAAAACATTCATGATGCCCGGATTAATGCCCTCGTCATACCCGGCATAATCTTCATAATGCACACCCATCGTTGGCAACCACTCTTCATAGACGATTGCCTGAATGGTCGCTCCGACAACTTTGCGCGAGTGCTGATAGAGTTGCTCATCTGTCCAGCCCGGATTCTCTGCTTCATATTTTTCACACAGTCTGTTGTGCTCTCTCGCAAACATTGTGTGGATAGTAGTGAGCAGTGGATTTTCATTCGCACGGACATCACCTGCTACAAAGTATTTAGTGACATGAGGAAATGGCATAGCCATACCCGGAGCATTCGGATCTACAAGCGCACCATATTCACCGCTCACCGTGTTGTAGGGTAATAAGTCTCCCGACGACATCCTGAGTTTCCCACCAACGAAAGTTCTCAACCAGCTGGCTTTTGCTTCATCAGAACCATATACACCTGAACCATCTATAAATGCGGTTATTCCATTGGGATAAGCCCTTGGATTATCTACACTTGTTCCCGATTCCAGATCGTATAGTGATCGATTCATGTCAATAGTAACAGTGCCTGAGCTCGCAGGGTCAAAATGAATGTCACCAATCGGCACTGAAATATTAAGCGTCTCAGTCTCGTGATTATCGCTCAATGTGATGTCGTGGTCAATAAACTGACCCCACACCCACGCATAATCACTCAACTCCATCGCATCGGGCAAGAGATTGTCCTGTGCAAAAATCTGGTTGCTGATTGTTCTTGGATTTGGGCGGTTTTCTCCCGACGGAGTCGAAATACCATCGGCGAATCCTATCACCCCTTCATGCAATTGATTTGTCCCAACAGCGCCCCATTCCGGGTGGGTGAGATTATTGCTGCTGCCATCCAATGTCCTGTTTTCCTGTGCACTGACAGACCATGTCATTGCCAAAGCGAACAACAGACAAAAGGCATTCTTTTTTGAGAGTAGTAATGTTTTTACCATAGCCTAATTTTTTTTAAAAAGTGGATTTATGCGTGAAGGCTCAAACAAACCAGATTAAACTCCCTTTGGAATCACCCTGAATTGCCGTACTGAAAGCCTCACTATACATATCGTAATTTCCTTAAATATCAAGTGTAAAGAACGGGGTTTAAGCTTGGGTGAAATATGCTTTAAGTGATGGGAAAATATGCTTTACAGCATATTTCGGGATGCGGGATGCGGGATTCGGAATGCGGGATACTCCGGATAGCATATGAGATTGGAATTGGGTCTTTGTCCCTGCGGGACTTCCCGAACCCCGATCAGACCTGCAAACTGATCGAATAAAGCTCATTCAACTGACTCTGATTCAGGAAGATCTTCCTTTTATCAACGGTAATCAAGCCGTCTTTTGAAAACTCCGATATGGTGCGAATTGCATTTGCAGTCGTCATATTGGACAAGGCTGCAATATCACTGCGCTTGAGCTCAGCACCGACGCTGTCGTCTTCGACTGTACATCCATACGTATCATGTAGATACAACAGCGCATCAGCCATTCTGCCACGCATGTGTTTTTGCGTAATTCCGGCCATTCTCAGGCGGGTTTGGGTCAGTTCTTCTACCAGTTTGAGGTTGATTTTTTTAAGTAGGGTATTATTGTCTTCTGCCACGTTGAAGAAGTGCTCCTTCATAATGACACACACCTCTGTATCCTCCAGGGCATGGGCGGATGTGCTGTAGCTTTTTTCTGCAATGAAGTCAGAAAACCCAAGAAAGTCAACCGGTTTTTTAAGTCCGACAATGAGCTCGTTGCCATTGACACTATTAATTGAAATCTTAGCCTTTCCCGACGACATACAGAGCAACCCATACGGTCGGGTACCCTCCTTGAAAATTGGCTCGCCAGCCCTGTAGCTCACCCGCGTCCTGCCCCTGTTTATGATTGCCAGTTCATCCTGGCTCAATTCGTCCAAGAGGGAAAGCTCCCTGGCAGCACAACCCATGCAAGTATCGCACGGTCTGGAAAGCTGCAATGCTAAGCCTGTTCTGATCATGTATCAAACTTACCTGTCAAATGAACGTGATATTACATTCATTGACCTCAAAGTAACCACTCGTATTGTATACCAACAAATTTTAGGACATGATCTTGGACATGTGCCCCAACATATTAGACTGCTTTGGACACGGCTAGCAGGTTTAATTCATGTCGTGCAACTTACCGGTCACATCATCCAAAAATGGAAATGAAAATCCAAGTATAAGACGCCATCTGGACCAGGTCAAAGTTGCTGTCTCATCAGGATCAAAAATCCCACCACCATCGCCATCGGGAAAATCTATCGGCCGGGCAAAGCGTTGGGAACCCCCTGTGTAGGCCGCTCCAAGTGTCAGGTCTATTCCTCTCAAACTCATCACAACTCCTCCCGAAAAGTGGTATAGATTCGTAGATATTGAGCTATTACTAGCCGTTTCTTCATTTTCGGAAAAAGCGAGGGGATTGTCCCTCACTGACGAAAAATCAGTGTTGAAACCGGTATATACTGACAGATTTTCGTTGACATACAATTCGACTCCAATTCCTACATTGAAAACGCTACTGAGGTCATCGGTCAATCGAAAGCCAATCGTATCACCACTACTTTGGCTGTAGTGGTCCTCCGCATTCATAAGTGTGTACAGCGGAACCTTGTTAAACCACTCGGTCGAAAAATGCAGACTGCTCTTTTGTATTGGATATGTCACTCCGGCAGCAACAGATATGGGAGTATGGTACTTGAGGTCCAAATCCTCCTGAACAGACGTCGAGTAAACATCCTCAATATTGCTGTCTCCTTTAAACCCGGAATAAAACTCGGCATAGTCGTAATCGCCATCTCCGAAAACTCCGACAAAAGGCGTTGTTATTGTCAGGCCCCATTTGTACTTCTCTTCGATTCCGGAAATCCCCAATTTCCAAATCAATCCATACTTTCCGTAAGAGTATCTTCTGTGGTATTGATAAATGAATACGTCACCTGATTCAGCAAATGCCTGTATCTCAATATTGGTGTTTTTATCACTATTCAGTCTCACCACATTTGTTGTCAAACCTATACTAAAGGTGTTGCTGATCGGATATGACCAGGCAATAGAATACCATTCTTCCTTCGCCTTTGTCAAGTAAAGAATATTGGCCCTGAAAATCTCTTCTCCCGGAATCTCCTCAATCAGTTCACCAGTAAATTCCTGTTTGTAATCGATTGCCAGATCGGCTCCGTGTCTTCGGAGCAATGCAAAAGCAAACTGATGATCTGGAAGGAACTTCAACTTAAAGGTGCCGGCAATGAATCCCGGGACCGATCCAATATCTGATCTCGAAGAACTGGTATTCTCACCAAATGCGTCTTCGATAGAATACTTTGTCCACTCATATATTTCTGCAGTCAGGATGAATGCTGGATTCTCTATCAGGGAAAGTCTGGCGGGATTGTAAAAGACAGCTCCCAGATCCTCAACGCCACCAATCACAGAATTTCCAAGTAAGGTGGATCGGGTGCCGTACTGCTGACCCCAGTAATGACTGGATTGTCCCGCAGCCATTCCCATTGTCAGAATCAGCAAGACCGTGATCAAATGAAGCTTCACAAGTCCTGATGACAATGAAAGATTGAGTGCCTGTTTTCTCATCATGGTTAACGCATATTGGGAGGGTGGTAAAAGGTAGTGCAAATAGATTGTATTGCCATGTTTTTAGCATTCAACTTCCGGAGATAGCATTCAACATTCATGAGATAGTGCTCAACATTCAAGAGAGCTATCAGAATCACTGAAGTGACCACTATCATGCATCTATTTCCTTTCTCTACTTTCATATTTCAATTTGGAACATTATATTTGGAAACGACGAAATGATCATTTTCCTCTATGAGGTAATGAATTTGATCTGTCAATTGACAATTCTATACGATAAGTACTTTTCAAAATTCCGGTAATTATGAAGACTTTCAATCGAGTGGCATGCACATGGGCGGCAATATTATTGCTCCCTGCATTGGCGTTTACCCAACACTTCAGAGTAGCAGAATGGGACATGACAATGGATGAGATAGCCGCAGTTGAGACAGTCGACCTTGAGACCTCAGATGAAACTGCGAAAGGGTCTACTGTCGTCATTGCAGGTCTGGAATTTGATGTGATTTATACATTTTCAGGCGAGGAGATTCTCACTCAGGAAGCTTATACGAAATCATTTGAAGATGATGCGTCACGCGATGCAGCTTACGTTGTACTACAGGAGCACCTCACTTCAAAGTATGGTGCACAATCAGAGGGCGCAACCGATCGCTGGGTGCGCGACGATGCCGTTGTATCCATCGAAAAGTCACCTGCCACACTCACTCTCAGGGTGGAGAACCCAGAAAGTCCCGAAGACCGGATCGCACGTAAAAAGAAGGTGCTGGAGGCTTATAAGATCAGCCTCATGGAGGAGATCGGTGCGTCCAAACATCCCATACGCGTAAAAGCCTGCTCTCCATTTGGGAATGACTTTGCCAAAAGTGTCAATGTACAGGTGCTGTTTGACTACTATGGTCCGACCACAATCAAGTACATGTGGTTCACAGTAGCACCATACAATGACAAAGGCCAGAAACTAAAGTGCAATGCAAAGGGACATTCAAGCTATACCTTTGAGATCATGGGACCATTTCGCAATTCCAAGATCACGAATGATGTGAGCTGGGATGAAATCTGGAAGAATCCAAATGTCTCATGCGTCAAACTCACAAAACTGAAGGTCGAATACGTCGATGGTAAAACCTACACGTATGTCAGTGAATTATCGAAAATCCAGTGGCCACATTTTATGAATACCTGCAATTAAGCCGGGTAAGTTTACGTAGATTGAGGTTCTCGTGTCTCGCTAATTTCTTTTTTTGACATTTGTCATTTTGACGACTTGCAGCTATGAAGGGATATGCGTTCTATTGAAGTCCAGCCTTCGCTACATCGTGGGGACATGTGCATTTCGATCATTTGAGTAAAACCAAAAATATGAAATACATCTACACAACAATTCTTTGCCTTTTATTCTCCATATCCATTGCACAACCAATAAATGACAATTGCGCTGATGCAATTGCTATAGGAGAAGTTACTGACCTCGAATTCTCGAATATCGATGCCACTACTGACGGACCGTTCCACCCGGATTCTCCATGCCCCGGATCCGGAGATGCGGATTCGCTTTACAACGACATATGGTATCTGTACACACCTACATTTACCGGCAATTGTCTGTGGACACTCTGCGGTACAGCAGACTTTGACAGCAAGATTGCCATTTATCTTCCGGGGAGCCCTTGCCCTCCCGTTGATAGTAATCTCCTCGATTGTAATGAAGATGGGGGAAGTTGTTCACTTGGGACTTCTGAGATTCTCTTTGCTGTGACCGAGGGTCAACAGTATTTACTCCGCCTTGCTGGATTTGGTGAGATGTCGCCGGGCTTCGAAGGCACTGGTACTTTTACCGTCCAGGAGT
>QMOR01000072.1 GCA_003648285.1 Bacteroidota bacterium | reverse complement strand
GATACAACTGTAGCCAGGTTATCTAGCTTCTCAAGGTAGATTTCTTCCGTATAATGATTTGCCCCGTTAGGTGTAAACTCCACGTCATTCTTTCCCGGCATGTCATATGTATCGAAGAGATTTTCAAAATTGTAGAAGGCGACACAGACGACTTTGTACTGCTTTTGTGCCAACGAAGTACTCACACTCAGGCATAGAGCAAATATCAGAACCAGGAATTTGTGCAGCATGAGGCCAAAGATAGATTTTTAGAGCTCTTGGGGTTGACCGCGTAATGTTCGACTTGAATAGGACATGTACTATTCAAAATGAAAAATCACTGTGCGATAGCGCGAAATAAAACTTTACATTTGGACATCACTAAGCTCTACGACTGTGTCCCAATTTGTACAAGGCTTTCTCATGTTGTGTCTTCTCACAAGCACAATACATTCTTCAGCTCAATCTACTATTGTAGCCGGTACAGTGATTGACGACCTTACAAACAAGGTGGTCGCAGGGGCTGTAGTCTCTGAAAAGGGATTTCCGGAGAACATCGAAACTGATGAGGGAGGTGTTTTTTCACTCACCGTACATGAACCGGCGTCACTCACGCTTGTCATTGTATATGAAGGTCGAATAGAAGAATTTCAATATCAACTGGCTGGAGAGGAAATTCACAATTTGGGAGAGATTCGCATCAGGCATGCGATAGACCCGGTTGACGATCAGTTTTTTACAATATCGCTTTCAGATGATGATGCCAGCGGCTCGGATAATGTATCCGGAATACTTACGGCATCGCGTGATATTTTCGAATCATCGGCAGCCTATGTATTTGGGCCGGCAAGATTCAGAGTGCGCGGTTACGATTCTGAAAACAGCCAGATGAATGTCAACGGTGCCCCGATGAATGATCTGGAAATCGGACGCGTGATCTGGTCAAACTGGGGTGGACTCAACGACGTCACAAGAAATCGTGAAACACATTTTGGCGTGAGCGCCATCCCATTCACTTTTGGTGGTATCGGAGGGGGAATACAGTTGGATCTGCGTGCGAGCAAACAACGTGCGCAAAAGCGATTCACATATTCAAATACAAACCGAAACTACAGCAACAGACTCATGGGTACCTGGTCATCCGGACTTCGCCCCGATGGTTGGGCCTTCACCATATCTGCGTCAAAGAGGTGGGCACAGGAAGGATATATCGATGGCACTTTCTACGATGGCTACGGCTACTTCGTGTCTGTTGACAAAAAAATAAATAGCAAACATCTGTTAAATTTTGTGGCGTTGGGTGCTCCAACATCACGCGGGCGGAATAGCGCTGCGACTCAGGAGATGTTTGAGATTGCTTCTTCAAACTACTACAATAGTTATTGGGGATATCAAAATGGTGAAAAGCGCAATTCACGAGTTGCAAAATCACATCAGCCAATCTTCAACCTTCGACACGATTGGACTCCTTCTATAAATACCGTGCTGACTTCAACCCTCGTATTTCAAAAGGGAAGGTATGGAACTACTGCACTGGATTGGTATAATGCACATGACCCGAGGCCAGACTACTACAGGCGATTGCCAAGTCTGATCGATGATCCCGGCCTTGCAGATCAGGTGTGGAATAAATTGAGTGATAATGAGGAGCTGAGGCAGGTACAGTGGGACAGGATGTATGATGCCAACAGGATCAACATGTCTACAATCCGTAATGTCGATGGCATTCCCGGCAATGATGTGACGGGAAAGTTCAGCCAGTATATCGTAGAAGAAAGACGCTATGACAATACGAGATTTATTGCCTCTACAAACCTCCAGCATATCGTAAATGACCAATTCGGAATATATGCCGGTGCCCATTACAGCTGGCAGAAAAACCACAATTATAAACTTGTTGAGGATTTGCTCGATGGAGACTTCTATGTCAACTGGGACAAATTTGCCAAACAGGATTTTCCAAATGATGCCGTAGCAATACAAAATGATCTGAATCACCCTAATCAATTGGTGAAAGAAGGAGAAGTGTTCGGGTATGATTTTGACGAGAACATCCAGGATTACGGTGTCTGGGGGCAAGCCACATGGACACTTCCACAATTCGATATTTATGCCGGATTGAGTGCTTCGCAGACTAAATTCTGGCGGACCGGTCATATGAAGAATGGCAAATTCCCGGATAATTCATTCGGCGATTCAGAAAAGTTCGACTTTTTTAATGTGGGAGCCAAGGGTGGAATTACGTACAAAATAGATGGTCGGAATTATTTATCGGCAAGTGGCCTCTACCAGACGAGAGCACCCTATATCCGCAATGCCATGGTCTCGTCTCGTACGCGAAATGAATTTGTGAAAAACCTTGAGCAAGAAGAGGTTTATGGGGGAGAAGCGGGATATACATATAGTGCACCATATTTCAAAGCGCGTATCACGGGATATTATACACAGTTTAATGACGGGACGCGCACAAGGAGTTTTTACCATGACGAAGAGCGCAGTTTTGTCAATCTGACAATGACAAATATTGACAAGACGCACAAGGGTCTTGAGATGGCTGTGGAGGGAACGATATTCCCTGGATTTAAACTGCATGGAGTGGCAGCAATTGGTGAATACAGATATAGTTCACGACCTGTTGCGACGATCAGTCAGGACAATAATGCAGAATTGCTGGCGGAGGACCTGACCATCTATGCTGAGAATTATTACGTTGCTGGCGGACCACAAAAGGCATATACCATTGGTGCGAGTTATCGCTCAAAAAATTATTGGGCGTTTTATTTAAATGTGAATTACTTCGATGACGTGTGGATTGATTTTAATCCGATCAGACGTACCACCGAGGCTGTTGATCTGGTAGAGGAGGGGTCTTCATTGTGGAATTCAATTCTTGAACAGGAAAATACGGGCGGTGCGATGACAGTTAATGCATCAATATTCAAGAGTTTTCTCCTAAAGGGGTTTGAGGAAAATGTATTTCTCAACCTGAGTTTTTCTGTCAATAATGCGTTGAATAATCAGGAATTTATAACGGGTGGATATGAACAACTACGCTTCGATTTTGAAGGCAAGGATGTCGATCGTTTTCCATCGAGATATTACTATTTCCAGGGCTTGAACTACTATTTTAATGCTAGCATTCGCTTTTAAACCTAAGTACATTTTCAATTTATTATTGGTCTCCTTGCTGATCGGGGTATCGGCGTGTGTCGATCAGGAATTTGATGCACCACCTCCGGGTGGCACAGATCCCGATCTGGAAGCCAATATCTCGATTGCCGAACTGCGTGCTATGCATTCATTAGGTCAGTATGAGGAAATCACTGAAGATCTGATTATCGAGGCGCTTGTCATTTCATCAGACCTGGCGGGTAATTTTTTCCGCCAACTTGTTTTTCAGGATGAAACTGCCGGTATTGAGATGCGCGTCGATGTGACTAATCTGGACAATATCTATCCTCCCGGGCGAAAAATATTTGTTAAGCTGAAGAATTTATGGCTCGGTGATTTTAATGGCCTGATTCAATTAGGTGCAGCCGTTGTGGAGGAAGATGGCTTCCTTGAGCTTGCACGAATTCCAGAGGTGCTGGTTGACGATTTTGTATTTAAAGGCACATTTAATAATGAAGTAGTTCCGAAGGAAACGACGATTGATGAATTGACCGCCAATGATGTCAGTACGTTGGTGATCCTTAATGACGTGCAATTTAGCGATGTAGATGCGGGCGTGCCATATGCTGATGCGATCAATCAATTATCGGTAAACAGGTTGATTGTCAATTGTGATAAAGATGAAGTCCTCATTCGGACAAGTGGATTTTCGGCCTTCGCAGCTAATCTTACACCCGAGGGAAATGGCAGCATCACTGCGGTCCTCGGCATCTTTGGGAGCGACTTGCAATTGCTCATGCGCAACCTTGATGACGTCGATATGGAAGGCGAGCGCTGCCAGATCGGTGGTGGCAATGACATTACGATTCAAGAGCTCAGGGATCTCTTTGCCGGTGGTCAGGGTACAGCTCCCGAGGCTGCGATTCAAGGTGTGGTAATCAGCGATGCATCAACGGGAAATCACGTCAGTAGTAACTTATTTATACAAGATGAAACGGCTGGAATAGTCGTTCGTTTTACCAGCGCGCATGAGTATGATCTTGGAGATGAGATCAAAATAGATGTCACTGGACAGGAATTATCTGAATTTAGTGGACTACTCCAGGTAAATAATGTGCCATCAGGTAATGCTGTATGGGTGAAGGATGGTACGCTGCCTACGCCTCGCGAGGCCACAGTCACAGAAGTGCTGCAGAATGCAGAAGCATGGGAATCCACCCGGGTACTGCTAAAAGATGTGACTTTGAGCGGTCAGACGAGTTTTTCGGGATCGGTAACCGTGACGGATGCATCGGGAGCAATGGTCATGTTTACCAGAAGTCAGGCTGATTTTGCTTCCAGCCCATTGCCGGAAGACGCCGTAGATATGATAGCGATCGTTTCAGAATTCAATACTCCGCAGTTGGTAATCAACTCGCTTGATGACATAGACGGTGAGATTGGCGGAGGGGATAACGATATAGATGAGAGCTTTGACAGTTTTGATGACAATGAGGATATTGTCATCGCAGGCTGGACGAATATCGCAGTGAAAGGATCCAGAACCTGGCGCTGCAAGGTATTTGATAACCGTCATTATGCACAAGCGACTGCGTTTAATGATACCGAGACAGAAGTAGAGTCGTGGCTCGTGACTTCCGAAATAGTACTGAATGTGCCAAAGGTGATCTCTTTCGAATCAGCCATGGCTTTCTGGACCCATGATGGGTTTTCAGTGTTGATTTCTGAAGATTTTAGCGGTGACGTCACGACTGCCACATGGGTTGATCTTGGAGCGGTACTGGCAGATGGAAACGATGACGATCATGACTGGATTGCATCCGGCGAGATAGACCTGAGCGCCTTTTCTTCATCCGTGCATGTGGCATTCAAATATGTCGGGAGCGGCCCCGGCGGGGATACAGGATCATTCAGAGTAGATGATATTCTGGTTAAACCGAAGTAAGGATCATCCGAATTCCGCGATGCCTGAGCACCAGACTATCAATACATATCAGGGCCAATGCGCACGTCACAATATAAACGCGGTCCACAATGACTGTGATTCAGGTTGGTTTTGACATAAAAAAAACGGAAACACAAATGGTCTTTCCGTAATTAATTTTCACTCGGTGCAGCCTCTTGCACACCTGACTCTGAAATGATTTTGCGAGCGGCTTTCAAGATTGTATCATCTTCGAGGTCCACATATCCGCCATCAGGTCCGGGCTGAATGTGCTTTCCTACAATACGTCCGTCCTTGTATTTCATGGCGCCAAAATAATTGCGCACTGTTTGTTCTTCGACATTCAAATCGTCGGCAATACGCTTCACGCTGCCGGTCGGTAAACTGTGTTTGATCTGTCTGAGTTCCTGAAATGTAATGTACATATGGAAACTGTTTATGGTTGGTGATTGACTTTTAAGATATTACCTGTCAATTTAGTAATGTCTTTATCTAAACGCTAAGTAAAATAGAAAAATTTCCCTTCCAAGTGCGCGATAGCACAAATAGTCAACAATATTTTTTGTATGAATGTTGTCATTCCCGTCAATGACCAAAAACACCTCTACTGAAGTCATTGTGACATGGCATCGCATGATGGTCTTTAAAATTCCGAATGCCCTCGCCCTCAGATTGCAAAATCGCAACCCCAAAAGCTGAGATATCAGCTACTGAAGGACTTCAGCAACAGGGGTATACGGCAGATCGAATGCATCTGACACTCCCTTGTAGACGACTTTTCCTTTCACAACATTCAATCCCAGGCGTAGGGGCAAATCATTTTTACACGCTTCAACCCACCCTTGCTCCGCAAGTTTGATTGTATAGGGCAGAGTTGCATTCGTAAGACCTATAGTAGAAGTATAAGGCACGGCACCTGGCATATTTGCCACGCTGTAGTGGACGACATCATCTATGATATATACAGGATCGGCGTGTGTTGTGGGATGTGTCGTTTCAAAACACCCTCCCTGATCGACGGCCACATCTACGAGGACAGTGCCGGGCCGCATAGTGCTCAACATGTCTCTGGTAATGAGGTTTGGAGCTTTAGCCCCGGGGATCAAAACTGCTCCGACGATGAGATCACTCGATTGTATCAAATCGCGAATATTGTATTCATTGGAAAACATGGTGATCACATTTGCCGGCATCACATCAGCGAGGTAGCGCATTCTCGAAAGGTCGATATCCAGAATGATCACCCGGGCACCAAGGCCCGCAGCCATCTTTGCTGCCTGGGTGCCAACAACTCCGCCACCGAGTACAAGTACTTTGGCGGGAGGTACACCTGGTATTCCTCCCAGAAGAATGCCTCGTCCCTTTTGTGGTTTTTCGAGGTATTTGGCACCTTCCTGCACCGCCATGCGTCCCGCCACTTCAGACATGGGAACAAGAAGAGGAAGGCTGCGATCACTTAGTTCGACAGTTTCATACGCCAGACACACAGCACCACTTTTGATCATGGCATGCGTGAGCGGCTCGTACGAGGCAAAATGAAAGTAAGTGAATACAAGTTGATCCTTCTGAATCAGATTGTATTCGCTTTCGATCGGCTCCTTGACCTTTACGATCATTTCGGCAATCTCATAGACAGATTCGATAGTTGGGAGTATTTCTGCACCAGAGCCGACATAGACCTCGTCATGAAAGCCACTGCCATCTCCTGCCGTGGATTGCACATATACTTTGTGTCCACGTTTAACTAATTCCATCACTCCGGCTGGCGTCAGAGCCACACGGTTTTCATCGCTTTTTATCTCCTTGGGAACACCAATAATCATAAGTCCGTTGTTTGCGCCCGGGCGGGCCATTTTTTTCGCAGACAAATGTACTACTAGGCTTGTAATAATTGAAGGGCATTGCACAAATAAAAAAGGCCCGGTACGTTTACCGGGCCATAAGAAAGTATAACTAAAACTAAGATCCTTATATAATAGACTTTGGGATAAGATTCAAAAAAAGCTCATGACTTTTCACGAGCTATCCCCGCAATTTTCTGTCGGCCATCAGTCAAAAACCGGAGGCCGACAGGCGAGAAACGAATTTCCATTGAATAACCAAAACTTACACTAACGCTAAGATATGAACATATTACATAATTTCATCATGTGTAATAATCTTTTTATGAGGTGATTATGGTTATGCATTTATTTTAATATGTATTGCGCTGCAAATGAGGGAGGGAGGGAGCGTGGGTGCCAGAAATAAAAATTGAAAATATTTTGTTCTGCAGGATAGATTGAGGATTGTGGTGCGAGGTGTTGTTTTATCGCTATGTCGCGAGGATCGCCAGGGCTACGTCGTTGTTGATTTTGAACCCAGATAGAATGTGCTTATAGTGGTATATACGGGATTGTATGGCACAAAGTATTTCATCAAATGATCCCGGCTCTCTTTGCCCTGAATTCAAGCTCCCTCACCGCCGCCATGCCAGAATCCTGAAGCGAAATACTAAAATCATTGACGTAAGTCTTGATATGCTTCAGCATCACATCCGGATCCATCTCGCTCGCATACTTTTTCGTAAACGAAAGGCTGTCCTCCGGGTGCAGAAACGCATGTTCGACGCTTGACTTAATGAGCCGTTCGATTTTCAGGGTTTGTTCAGTACCCAATGATTTTTTTGCGAGAATGGCACCGAGAGGAATGGGCGTACCAGTTTCAGATTCCCAGTATGCGCCGAGGTCCAGAATTTCGACGAGGCCTTTTGATGCGTATGTAAATCGATTTTCATGAATAATCACACCAGCTACTGCGCGTCCGTCAATGACAGCTTGTTCAACATCTGAGAACAGGACAAATTTCTTATTCGAAGCATCGGGATATTTTAATCTGAAGAGCATGTGCGCAGTTGTATTCTCCCCGGGGATTGCAATAGGTCCGTTTATAATCTCCGCATGGCTCAATTGCGTGCGTGCAATCAGCAAAGGTCCACAACCAAACCCAAGCGCTGCCCCTGAATCCAATAGGGTGTATGCGTCCCTGACCTTCAGATATGTGTGAAAACTCGCCTTGGTCACATCCAGTCTTTCGTCAAATGCCCATTCATTGAGCGTTTCTACATCTTCTATCACAGTATTAAAATGCAGATCACCTGACGGAACAAGCCCATGTAGCATCGCATGAAAAATAAATGTGTCGTTTGGACAAGGAGAAAAGCCGAGTGTCAGTTGCATTAGTGGGTAATTGGTATTTTTATCAATTGAAATGATACCTGAAATACTACACGAAGATAATCACCTGATCATCGTAAATAAGCCCTTTGGTGTACTTACGCATGGTGACCGGACCGGCGATGCTTCTATCGAAGATATCGTACGGTTGTACGTCAAGGAAAAATATGCCAAGCCTGGGAATGTTTACCTGAAGGCCGTACATCGTCTGGACAGGCCGGTGAGCGGGGCATTGATACTGGCCAGAACCTCCAAGGCGCACGAGCGCATGGCTTTGCAATTTAAAAAGCACCTGGTGCACAAAACATACTGGGCACTGACGGCCAGAAGGCCGAGTCCAAATGCGGGCACGGTCAGCCAATTTATACGTAAAGACACTGCCCGCAATACAGTCTCGTGGCACGATACGTCAGGAGATGGACGTCGGGAGGCAGTGACAGAGTATAAGGTACTGAAGCATATCGAGCCGTATTACCTCATTAAATTGCACCCGGTGACTGGCCGCTCCCATCAACTCAGGGTGATGCTGCGGAGCAAGCGTTGTCCGATCATCGGCGATGTCAAGTACAATGGACGTGCGGTATCAAACCCCCGGTCGATCATGCTGCACTCCAGAATTATTCGCTTTACCCACCCAGTCTCGAAGGAGGATTTGATGATTGAAGCCCCACTGCCTGACCTCGAGGAGTGGAATTATATTGCGGCGATTGGACTTTAGTGGGGGCTAGTCCCTACAATCAACAATTCAACTATATTTGCGCGCGGATGAGAGCCGTACGGCTAGCTCCCCCCGAATTCCCCCAGGGTGGAAACACAGCAAGGGTAGGAGGTTGTAGCGGCGCGATATGGTTTCTCATCCGTTTTTTTTCTCCCTATACACACTTCAATTTCCCCTATACACGCTTCACTTACGGTAAATGACGCCCTCTTTCATCACGAACGAGACATTGCGGAGGTCTGTAATGTGCTTGGCAGGATTTCCATCGATAGCTATCACATCAGCTGCAAGGCCCGCTGAAATCCTTCCCGTCACACCCTTGATATCAAGATAATCAGCATTCACAGCTGTTGCGGCATGTAAGACATCGATTGGCTCCATCCCGTATTCCACCATCAGTTCCAACTCCAGGGCATTGTCACCGTGATCGAAGACACCGGCATCGCCACCGGCGAGCATCGTGACACCCATTTGCAAAGCCAGAATAAATGCCTCTTTCTTCTTTGTGATGCGAGCCGGATCCGGGTCTGTGCCTTTTATCCATCCGTTGTAGGACTCTACTGACTCTGCGGCGGCAAGTGTGGGGCAGAGCGCTACATCGTGCTCTTTCATGACGCGGTATACATCCCGTGTGGCGCCGTCACCATGTTCAATCGTGCGGACACCGGCGAGTGCAGCCATTGTCATTGCTTCCGCGGTAGCGGCATGAGCGACTACGGAGCGGCCACTCAGGTTTGATATTTCAACTATGAGGTTTAATTCATCCTGACTGAAGGTTGGTCTGGCCTGCCCTTGCGGTCCCCATCTGTAGTCGGCATAGACTTTTACCAGGTCGATCCGGTGGCCGATTTGATCGCGTACGACTTTTGCGAGTGTACCGGCATCAGCCTCTTCCGCACCTTTGGGCACATTGACGTGGCCGGCAAATCCTTTAGGGCCATAGCTGCCGGTAGCTACAATCGCGCGACCTGCCACAAGCATCCTCGGACCGGGGATCACCCCTTTTTCAATCGCCTCACGAATACCGACATCATCGTATGCACTCCCCTCACTTCCCAGATCCCGTATCGTAGTGAATCCCGCCTGTAGTGTTGCACGCACGTGATTTGTGGCCCGCGCCACTCGCTCAGCACTGGATTCGATCAGAACCTGATCATTCCAGCTTGTCTCATCATACGGATGGAGCAAAACATGTGTATGCGCATCGATCAAACCCGGCATTACGAATTGCTCAGTGAGGTCAATTTCAAGAATATCGCCAGTTCCGGTATATTCTGAAGCGGGTCCCGCATATGTAATCAACCCGTCCTTGATGTGAATCACCCAATTCTCGCGGATAGATTCACCATCAAATAACACGCCCGTGCGTATCAGTTTTTCGCTGGCGTCGGTTGATACCTCACCATTGTTTGATGGCTGAGAAAGCGCTGAAAATGAAAAGAAGAGGAGTAAAAATGAAATAACTCCCATATTGGAAGAATAGAGTTTGATTTGCATTGTGTGAAGCATCAGTAATTTCTACTTTTGTTGCAGTATAATTTAACTAAGAATCTAATCAAAAGGTAATGAAGTTCTTCATTGATACAGCTAATCTCGATGACATTCGCGAGGCAAAGGAGTTGGGAATACTCGATGGTGTGACCACCAATCCATCTTTAATGGCCAAAGAGGGCATTGCAGGGGAAGAAAATATCATAGCGCATTACATGAAAATTTGTGACCTGGTATCAGGTGATGTGAGTGCCGAAGTGATCGCCACAGATTTTGAGGGAATTATCTCAGAAGGTAAAAAACTGGCAGCTCTCGCTCCGAATATCGTCGTCAAAGTGCCGATGATCAAGGAAGGTGTAAAGGCTCTTCGCTGGTTTGCCGACAATGGTATCCGAACAAATTGCACGCTGGTATTTTCGGCAGGTCAGGCTATCCTCGCTGCCAAGGCCGGAGCGACATATCTGTCACCGTTTTTGGGCCGGATAGATGATATCAATTGGGATGGCATGGAGCTGATCAGGCAGATTGCCGAGATTTATGCGATCCAGGGATATGAGACCGAGATTCTGGCGGCTTCAATCCGTAGCTCGATGCACATTGTACAAGCAGCTCAGTCGGGTGCCGATGTGGTCACTTGTCCGCTTTCATCAATTCTCGGTTTGCTCAGGCATCCCCTCACCGATATTGGTCTTGAAAAGTTTCTCGCAGATCATCATAAGGCTAATTCGTAATTGATAGTTGATACTCGATAGTTGACAATTGCCGGAAGGATTCCTCTGGAGATACATTGTTTCATCCTTTGAGCT
>QMOR01000071.1 GCA_003648285.1 Bacteroidota bacterium | reverse complement strand
CTTTCCTTTTTTCTTTGATCCTGATTTCAATGCCAAGCTTGAACCAATCGATCTAGGCAGTGCCACCACGCAAGAAGATGATAAAGATCAGCGCTGGGATAAGTCCAGTGTGCATGCATTTGAAGGCACCTATGGTGATTATCTTTTGGGGAAGGTGGGAAAGGTGTTTCCGGAGTTGGGGAAGAAGGAGTTGTAATGCGCCTTTATTAGAGAAGTTAAGTCAGCCTCTACGGATGGGTCGAAATCAGTGTGCTTGTTAGCGATATGGTCCAGGGGCCAGTATGTTAATCAGAAAATGCAGATTATTCAATGTCGGTTTCATTATTGAATGAGTATGGGGCATACATTATACGTCATCATTCGACGGAAGGATAGTGAGCATTACAAGACAAGAATTTTTGTCCAAAAAGAAACACGAGGATGTATTAATTCTCTCGTTCTCACTTGTTTTTCTTGCTACTGGAATGACACTTCTAAACTGCGAGTAGCTACTGGGATGTGAAATCACTGGATTTGACGAGATGAAAATGGCTTAAAGCCTAAAATTGTTGCAAGATACTAGCCATTTGTATTAGAAAAGTGCTAAATTTAGCACATATCTAATATAAATGAACTATCTCACGTTTGAAAAAGCATTTAGGGACTACCCTGTGTTTTCCATTAAGGATATCAGAAAGCGGTTTACTGATTTTGATATCAAGAGGTTGGGAGAATGGCGGAACAAGGGATACCTTATGATGGTGAAAAGAGGGCATTACTGTTTTCAGGACCGACACAAGGGAGAACAATTTCTGTATTATGCTGCGAATAAAATTTACACTCCTTCATATATTTCATTGGAAAGTGCATTGTCTTATTACAATCTGATTCCAGAGGGCGTCTTTACGACGGTGTCAGTTACGACACGTAATACGGCTAGTTATGATACATCCATCGGGGCTTTTGAGTTCCGGCACCTTAAACCGAGGCTATATTTTGGTTATCGACTTATAAATGAAGGGGACCTTACAATTCGAATGGCCGAGCCCGAAAAAGTATTACTCGATTATTTTTATTTAAACACCCTGAATAACGACGAGGATATAAGAGCAGTACGCATTAATAAAGCGCAGGCATTGGAATTAATAGATCGTGACGTATTGGGTGAATATCAAGAGTTATTTGATTCGAAAGTATTAAATAAGAGAATACGAATCTTCTTAAAAATAATTAATGCTTAGTCTAAAAGAGTTGAAGCCATATTTCCCCGAATCACTTCAGGGTTTTGAAAGATTTATTATTCGGGAATATCTTCAATACAAGATTCTGGAAATTATCTTTGAAAGCCCATTAGGAAGTAAGTTGGCCTTTATGGGAGGGACGTGCCTGCGCATTGTACATAACAATAGTCGATTTTCTGAAGATCTGGATTTTGACAATTTCAAATTAGCATCAAGTGATTTTAATAGTATCACAAATCAGGTAAAATTGGAATTGGAAAGAATGGGCTATTCGCTTGAGATGCGAAACGTCGAGAAGGGCGCGTACCACTGCTATATTCGATTCCCGGATATCTTGTACAATGAGGGATTGACGAAGCACAAAGAGGAAAAGATTCTGATTAGGCTTGATACTGAAGCACACGATTATGTATACGAATTGGATCAACCTATACTGAATAAATTTGATGTGTTTACTCAGATTAATGCGACACCAAAGGATATATTGCTCTCGCAGAAATTCTATGCGGTAGTAAACAGAAAGAGAAATAAGGGGCGTGTTTTTTTTGATATTGTGTATTTACTTGGTCAAGGCCAGATTCCCAATTATGATTACTTGAGTGTGAAGATAGGAGTGGATACACCTGAAGGTCTGAGAGCAAGTATTCTCGCAAAATGCCAGAAACTCAATATGCTGGAGATGGCGAAAGATGTAAGTCCCTTTTTGTTTAATAAAAAGGACGAGAAGAAGATTTTACTTTTCCCGGAATATTTTTCTCAAGCCAAATTGAGTTAAGTGGGGTGCGCGGTGGTTGTGGAGCTGCGGGGAGTCGAACCCCGGTCCAGAAAAAGCTCTAAAAAGCCTTCTACATGCTTAGTTATCGATTTTAAAATTTAAGAAATTCATAAGCTCGACAACAGCTCATTTCATCTCCGATTCTCTTTATTTAATGATCGAGTCAAGACAGTCTCAATCACGGTTCTGCATTTCGTTTATGTGCGGTCAGATTTGTAGCAGACATCAACCTGAAGGCACAAAAGCTTTCTAATTCCTAGAATTAGGCAGCTAAGGCAAAATTGTTTTCGCCAATTAATGGTTTGATGATCATTTTTTATCCCGAAGGATGCCTTGCGGCACGGAGTGAATCGTCATTCCCCGGCATGCTTACTGATCAGAATACTTCACTGTCGAATCCAGTATCAGCCCCAATATCATGTCCCGACCGCTAGCGGAGGGATTTTCAAAGATCAATGTGCAAAGTTACACACATTTAGGATGAACGCGCGTTTGGGGTTGAATAGTTCCTTTTTCCTGAGGTGGGATGCATCTTTTTATGCTTTAAGATGTCTTTACTTTACAACACTTTAATCTTAAGATCATGAAAAACACGTTGATCCTCATTTTTGCCATGCTTGCATCTGTTGCTTTTGCCCAGACTGAAGTTGAACCTTTCGAGCATATCAAGACATTCGGTAACGTAAGCGTCGTCCTGACACAGGGAGATAGCTACGCATATACGGCTGATGAGAACCGCAGTGAGCTGAAAATCAGCGTGAAAGAGGGGACACTGAAGATATCACACAAGCAAAACCAGAGGATGTGGTCTGAGCGGACTGTTGTGGAAGTCACTTACAAGGTATTGCGTAGCATCTATGCATCTGCGGGCTCAGAGGTCGTACATAAAGCCATAATGGAAGTGGATGCCCTTGATTTGGATTTCGATTCAGGTGCTTTTGCGAGATTGACCATCGATGCACAATCCCTGGAGGCAAATGTGGGAGAGGGCGCAGTCCTGAAGTTGCACGGAACAAGCAGGGTCCTCGATGCCGCGGCCACTACCGTGGCGGTGCTCAAAGCCATGGATTTTAAAGCGCAAACCGTCTACGTAAGAGCGAATACTGGTGGACAGGCTTCCGTACATGCTATCGAAAAAATTGAAGCAAAAGCGAGCATGGGCGGAATGATTTCATACTTCGGCGATCCGGAATACGTGAAATCATCAGAAACAATGGGTGGGAATATTAGAGGGTAAACGAATGGCAATTGAAAATGGATAATTGAGAATTGTCCGTCCCGAAGGGATCCCTTTGGGAAAGGACTCCTTTGGAGAAAATGTGATTAAAACCCCGCATCCCGAACCCGGAACCCCGAATCCCGCATCCCGAATCCCGCATCCCGAATCCCGAACCCCGCATCCCGAACCCTGAACTACTTATTCAAAAACCTATAGGTCAACTTCAGTAAAAACGTGTTCTTCACCGCAGGACCGAACATGCCACTCGTCATACTCTGAAACAAGTTGTCCTCAGATGGGCGGCCAAACTCGGTATTCCCTTGCGTCCAGACAAAATATGCTTCTGAGCCAGGGATGTACTCCCAGCGGACGACGAGATTCGAACGAAACTGCACAAAGTCAAAATCGGGCTTGAGGAAAGAATAGTCCGTTAAGCCATTCTTGTCTTCATCTACCAGATAAAAGCCGTCCTCAAATGCAATTTGTTCACCGTCGTAAAGATGTACGCGTCTATCCCATTCAACAGCAGATGCATCCAATACGTAATTGTAGTTTGTGAATTCGCCCCTGGAAATGAAAGGTTGACCGTAATACTGAATTGTGAGGTCAGGCGTAATATTGTAGTTAAATCGCATTGTAAAACTCAACGTGCGTTGATCCACTTCACCGAGGATGTACCTGGGTTGTTCATTAAATGATTGTGTCGAGATATACTGATCAGCGCGACTATTTTTGCTCCAGTTTGGACCGACGCTCAAATTCATTGCATCAGAAATTTGAATCTGGGCTGTGACACTTAGATTGTAACCATCGACCTTACTTTCAAATGCGTGCCAATATGAAGTATTGAAAGAAAAACTCAGAGTTTTACGCGTATCAGTTCTAGCCCAATACCAATTTGCAATTGCCGATGGTTTGCGATAAGACGGTCCGCCGCGCAGCCAATTGTTTGAGATATCCAGATTTTCGTATGTGAGTCCTGTTCCAAAGGACCAGAAATTTTGAAAACTCATGTTCGTATTCATGTTAACAGCGCGAAACAGATTTTTGCCCCCAAAGTCCCATCGAGACCAATGATTGTAATTGACAGACCACGACCGAAATATTTTTGTGGGCTCATTTTCATTGAAACCCATCCAGTAGTAGTGGTTGATTTCGTCTGTGTTGCGCATAAATCCGATGTCGTTTAGTTCCAGCTTTGGTGAGCGCCATGTGACACCTGTTTGGAACTTAAACTTACCTTTCGTTTCACTGATTGCGATATTTCCTCCATGTCCCGTAAGCTGGGTAGCCGAACTGTCGTATTCCAGGTGATCGGCATCGGGTCGGTCAAAATTATGTTCGAAGTTTAATTGAGTACGACTGATAGCTTCTTCTGTTCCGGCTACCTTGCTAAACACAAAATTACCCGTGACCTGCCATGCACGTTCTTTCCAACGGTGAATAAAATCCAAACCACCTGTGATGGCACTTTTATGAAGAAATTCAAGTGATGGATCATTAATGCGCCTGTGGACACCAGTTAATATCCCACCGACAACGGTATTTCCCTGGTTAAAATCCTGACTCAGACGGGTGTTAAAATAGTTTGTCAATGGCTCTACGATTACTTTTTCGCGTTCGCCGTTGACTTCGATCAATGCCGTTTCCTGGGCCGTCACGGCTTCCATGAATCCAATAGAAAGACCACTTTTTGTCTTTCCGCTCACCTTGGCTGCGCCGAGAATTGTTGTGAATTCCGGCTGGTCTACATATCTGCCACCCTCCGGATATCCAAAAACACGTCTGTGAGGCTGTGCTCCGATACGTCGTGAATAAAATAAATTATCAACGTCATACGACCCTCCTGCAGCCGAATTTGAAATACTGTACTGAAATAAATTACGGTTTTCGATAAAAAATGGCCGGCGCTCGTCGAAGAAAATTTGGAATCCATCGAGCGTGATTGCCGAGGGGTCTGCTTCTACTTGTCCAAAGTCGGGATTGACAGTAAAATCCAGTGTGAGGTCGCTTGTGATACCTATTTTGCCATCGACGCCTACAGATACATTAGCATCGGTTCCATCCGCAAAGGGATTGCCGTCTTCTTTTTCATATGTTTCCAGTTTGCCGACCACGTACGGCTGAATTTCCACCTGGCGCTTTGCCGAGATGCCTTGAATTCCTCTGAGCTCCCCGAAGCCACTTACCCAGTACCCGGCGTTTGCAGGGATATGCTGCCAGACCGATCTGCTTTCGTTGCGAAAATCACGGCGCGTAAATTGAAGACCCCATACCTGCTCGTCGTCCTTGCTGTACCTGAGTTGACTCAGCGGAATTTCCACCTCGCATGTCCATCCCAGACTGTCAATGTTAGTTTTCATATACCAAATGGGGTTCCAGCTGCCATCCCAGTTCGAGCCATCGTTGGACACAAATTCATCACTCTTGACACCTGAAACCGAGGCAGTAAACGAGAATGCAGTCCTCTTATCGTGATAACTGTCAATGTTGACTTCGATCCAATCTCCGGCAAAACCGTCTCTGCGAGACATGCGACTTACGATTTCTTCTGGATTATCATCATGACATCGATAAGCGATATACAAACTGCTATTGTCATAAAGAATCTTGAATGAAGTCTGAGATGTCGGAGGATCTCCGTCATAAGGCCGGATTTGCAAAAAATCAGAGCTCCATTCCACAGCACCCCAAACTTCATCATCAAGGAGACCGTCAATCATTGGTGCGGCAGTGGTACGCGAGGTGTAATACACGCGCCTGTCAACTCTTGTTGTGTCAGATGCAGAGCCAGTTATAGCCAATAACAGTAGGCATATTATAATATACAGTCTGCTCATATTCCCCAGCACAAATTAGCGATCATCAGAGCCCTCAAATCTTAAATCAAACCAATTGCTCAATACATTAGATAAAGAGCCTCATTGAAACGACAAAAGAAATGTCAGGGAATAGAGCAATCGAGATAAACTCAAGCATTTTGAAATTGGATATTGTAAATTCACTCTGCGATTAAACCATTTGCCCGACAACCCGTCTAACAAAAAAAATGCGCTTATGAGTGTCTCTACTGTGGAATTCCTATCGAAAGAACGCGCCGCCAAACTCACAGCCCGTGTAAATGCCTTCGAATCCTCAGGTTTTCAATACAAATCCAGTTCAGATCGCTCTCCAATAGGAGGGACGCTCGACCCATATACAGGGTCGTGGGATACTGAACAGGCTGCCCATCTTCTGAGCCGTGCCATGCTCGGAGCTACCAAGGAGCAAATTGAGCTGGCGCTCGAGATAGGTCCGGAAGCAACGGTCAATATGCTGCTCGAGGATAAGCCATTACCAGAACCACCTATCAACTACTTCAACGAGGAGGACCCGTTCACACCGATCGGCGAAACATGGATTGACAAGCCTTTCCAGCAAGAGCTGGCCGGAGGTCGCTATGCTTCACTCTATGCATGGACGATGGGAGGGATGCTCGACGAGGGGATTTCTGCCCGTGAAAGCCTGACGTTGTTCTGGCACAATCATTTTGTCACGGCGAATATCAACCTCCCTAAGGCTGTCTATCAGTATATCACCCTGCTCAGGGAGAATGCCCTCGGAAATTTTAAAAAGCTCACGGAGCTCGTTACCGTCAACCCTTCGATGCTTGCCTACTTGAATAACTCTCAAAACACCAAGTTTGCTCCAAACGAGAATTATGCAAGAGAGCTTCTTGAGTTGTTTACAATTGGGAAAGGCGATTTGGCCGGCCCTGGTGATTATACAACATTCACCGAGCTGGATGTCAAGGAGGTCGCCCGGGTTTTGACGGGTTGGCGCATCCGCTTTATCGCTGATACAGGCGAAATGCCTGAAGGGTTTTTTAATAGCTTTTTTCACGATACCGATGATAAAACGCTTTCTCATCGCTTTAATGAGGCAACAATTCAAAGCAATGGTGAGAACGAATATCTCGATCTCATTGATCTGATTTTTGAGCACGAGCAAGCTTCAAGGTTTATTTGTCGCAAATTGTACCGGTGGTTTGTGTATTACAAGATTGACGATACAATTGAGCAGACGATCATAGAGCCGATGGCTCAGATATTGCGTGATAATGATTTTGATATTAAACCGGTATTGCAAGCATTATTCCTCAGTGAGCATTTTTACGATGAGAATAGCCTTGGGTGTATAATTAAAAATCCAATTGATTTCATGCTTGCTTTAATCAAGCAATTTTCTGTTTCTTTTCCATCAAACGAACGTCAGAGATACGCACTGTGGAATGGAATATTCCGTTTTATTGAATTACTGCAAATGACGTATTATTTTCCACCAAGTGTCGCTGGATGGAAGGCATTTTATCAGGAGCCCGCTTTTAATCAACTCTGGATAAATTCTGTGACATTAATTATCCGGCAGCTCTTTACAGATGTCATGGCCACAGCAGGATTTGAATCTTTCGATGGCAGGTTCAGGGTGGATGCGCTGGCATTTACTGCGTCGATGGACAATCCTCTGGATCCAAATGATCTCATCAAGGGATTTGCCGAGGTGCTATTCCCGAATAAACTGGCACAGGATCAAATTGATATTCTCAAGGAGATATTAATACCCGGACTTCCCGATTTTGAGTGGACTGTAGAATACCAGGCATACCTGGATAATCCGGATAATGAGGAGGTGAGAAATGGAGTGGATTCAAGGTTGAGACTATTGATCAGGGCCATGCTTGCACGCCCGGAATACCACCTGAGTTAATTATAATTTAAAAGAAGAAATTTCACATCATATGAAGCGCAGAAATTTTTTACGCACGGGATCAGCAGTTGCATTACCTGTTTTGGTCAATGGATTTAACCTTGGATTTTTACCAAAAAGTGCATTTTTCGATACCATTGATGAGAATTCGGATCGTGTCCTTGTATTGATTCAACTCGATGGCGGTAATGATGGTCTGTCAACATTAATACCTACAGACCAATATGACAACCTGGTTAATCACAGGGCAGGGGTCATTATTCCCGAACCGAATATTCTGCCGCTCCACGATCATGTCGGGCTGCATCCGAGAATGACAGGCTTCCGTGACTTGTTTGATGAGGGCAAGCTCACCGCAATTCAAGCCGTCTCATATCCGGATCAGAACAGATCGCACTTCAGGTCGACGGATATCTGGCAGAGCGGGTCGGCAGCCGATGAGTTTGTTACTTCAGGCTGGATGGGGCGCTATTTTGATGCGAATTTCCCTGGTTTTCCTGATGACTATCCAAATGACGATTATCCGGATCCTTTTGCGATTACCGTTCAGTACACAGTCTCGGATACTTGTCAGGGCAATGCATCAAATTATTCGATGGCGCTGACGGATCCTTTTAGTGTCGGACAGATAGACGAAGCGACGATAGATCAGCTACCCGATAATAATTTTGGTAACGAAATGGCTTTTCTGATTAATGCCATTGCCCAAACAAATGCATATTCCGAGACGATACTCGAAGCAGCAAATGCCGGCGCGAACTTGTCTTTCCTTTACGACGAAAACAGTGCGCTTGCCCAACAGCTCAAGACCGTTGCGCTACTGATCAGCGGTGGGTTAAAGACCAAGGTCTTTATCGTGCGCATAGGTGGGTTTGATACACACGCAAACCAGGTAGTAGCCGGCTCTTCCACTACGGGCCAGCATGCGAATTTATTGGGAGAACTCTCTAGCGCAGTACACGCATTCCAGGATGATCTGCAAAAGCAGGGACTTGAGGAGAAAGTGCTTGGCATGACATTTTCTGAATTTGGTCGCCAGATAAAGTCTAATGACAGCTTCGGTACGGATCATGGGACAGCCGCTCCGCTGTTTTTATTCGGTTCATGTGTGCAGGGAGGAGTGATAGGAGCAAACCCGGAGATCAGGCAGCAAATCGAGCCACAGGAGGGAGTTGAGATGCAATTTGACTATCGTTCGATCTATGCTACGATCCTGAGGGACTGGTTTGGTACACCCGATCAGGAAGTCCAGGATCTGTTGTTTGGTGACTTTGAGGCACTTCCGCTGATAGAGGGGTGTGTTACGAGCGCTACTGACGGACCGGGAGTTGCGGACAAACCTTATGAAATGAACGTCTACCCGAATCCGACATCGGGAGATGGAACAATAGATTTTTACTCGACAGGTGGTCGAGTGCAGATCACAATTTTCGACCAGATGGGCCGTCAGGTTGGCGCGATCGCTGATCACAAGTATTCGAAGGGACGGCACAACGTGCCATTCAGTACCTACAACCTGCCAAATGGCAGCTATATCATAAGACTCCAGGGCGATGGCACGCACGAGGTGTCGCGATTGGTCAAGCTGTAGATTTTTCCGACATTTGCCGGCTATGAAAAAACCGACACTTGTAGTATTAGCGGCTGGGATGGGAAGCAGATATGGCGGCCTCAAGCAAATGGATGCATTCGGTCCAAATGGTGAGAACATCATCGACTATTCTATTTATGACGCGATACTGGCTGGCTTCGACAAAGTTGTCTTTGTCATCCGCGAGAAGTTCAGAACGGATTTTGAGGCATTCTTCTCCGGTAAATTTGACCACCTCATAGATGTGAAATATGTGGCTCAAGAGCTGGATATGCTGCCCGAAGGATATGCACTACCTGCCACTCGTGAAAAGCCGTGGGGTACCGGACATGCCGTTTTGGTTGCGCGCGAACTTGTCGATGCACCATTTGCTGTAATCAATGCTGATGACTTTTACGGACGCGAGGCATATGTGCGCATAAGAGAGTTTTTTGACCGGTCGGATATGAATGATGATTATTGCGTCGTGGGGTATTACCTGAAGAATACGCTGTCTGATCATGGTTCCGTAAATAGAGGTATTTGTTACGTCGACAATGCGGGCAACCTTCAAAAGGTAGAAGAGCTTGTCAATATTGGACGCGATGCGGATGGTGTGATCGGGTGTGTGGCAGAGGGAAAGGATCGCACGCTGGAAGAGGATACCGTGGTCTCAATGAATATCTGGGGCTTCTTACCAAGTTACTTCGATCATGCGGAAGAAGCATTTAAAGCATTCCTCGACGAGCGTATTGAAGAGCCAAAATCTGAACTTTACATTCCCAAAATTGTAGATGACCTTATCATTGCGAACACACTTGATGTAAAGGTCTTGCAGAATGACGCATCATGGTTTGGAGTGACATATCAGGAAGATAAGCCGCATGTGAGCGATCAGATCAATAAACTCATTGCAGATGGGACGTATCCCGTAGATCTTTGGAGTTAGGTCTCAACTGTAATCCGAGGAGATCCTATTTTTTCGCGACCTTCTTTTTCTTCCTCTCTTTCTTGGCACCGACGACCTTTCCATTCAGTACTTCGCCGATATAATGTACATCGTGCATCTTACTATAGTTATGGAGTGCAAGTTGCGCCTCTTCGAATGATTCTCTTCGGATTTTCACACCTGAGTGAGCACCCTTATTCCGTACTTCAATATAAAATCCGTTCTTGAGTTTAACTCCGCGAGTGGATGGTCTGGCCATAAATCAAGTTTTTTTGTGAACGCCAACTTTCGACAAAACAGCAGAAAATGTAAGTATTTTGCCCAATCGAGGCGCGAAGATACGAAAATGCGACCATTTTTTCTCAGCCCGAAGATAAGCCAGGATCTACAGGCGGGTAGAAGAACCCACGGGATTACATGGTAATAGCGTTTGATGGAACTACCAGCTCATATCTTCCTCGTCAGTTTCCGTTGAGACTTCATTTATTTTCTCAGAAACTGGTGAGGGCAATGCATCTTCAGAAGTCACATCAGGTGTTGCTGTTTCAGAACTCTCTGGCGTCGCATCAATCTCGGATGTCACTGGTTCAGGCACTTCTTCAGCAACCATAGAAGATGGCACTTCATCAGTCGAGTCATCAGTCGAGTCATCAGTTGAGTCGTCAGTCGAATCATCAGTTGTGTCTGCTTCCTGGGTTACAGCCTCTAAGCCAGTAGCCTCAACATGTACGTCTGCAGCAGGCTTGGGAGAAGCATCAGATGCTTCGGCAGCAGCAGCTTCCAGATCCATTGCGGCGCGTTTGATTTCCCACTCTTCCTGACGTCTTGTAAATTCGT
>QMOR01000070.1 GCA_003648285.1 Bacteroidota bacterium | reverse complement strand
TCATGAGTGCTGAATAGTTCAATTGATTTAAGTCGATGGATTAGGTTTTCGCGATGTTCTTTTTTTGCTATTGATAAAAGCTGACTTTCAGATATCGAAAAAACCATGACATCAAAGTTGGCTGCGCTCACAGCATTTATTTCCGAACCAGGTGCATAAATAATAATCGATTTTGGGTGTACAATATAATTGCGCCAATATATGTTTACGTTGTTCGCAAATGCAAAAGTCCAAACGCCTTCCGGTGATCTGCCCTCTTGTTTTACTGCACAGTTAAAGCTCGTATGGCCAATTTGGAAATTGGGAGATATAAACTGCGATATGTTAGCTGAAAACTTGCCGGGACGGAGCTGTACAAAGTCCAGATTCCACTCTTGCGCGAGCAGATTGTATCGATAAAGATCTAATCCGGAGTACGAAAATACCATTGGGTATGCCTGTTTGTCCAAAAGTTGCGGATAATTGATATCACCTTACTGCGAAAAACAATAGGTTTGCAATGTTTTTTAAACTACCACGTTAACCCACAAATCTATGAAAAAGACAGGTATGTTCCTGGTAGCGCTGTTTGCGCTGCTATTTGTACTGGGAGATGCCCAAATCATTCACGACGTGGAGCAAGCAATGCTGCAAGAGCAGTATGGAGATCAATTAGCTATCTGAAAAATTTATAAATTATGAGTAAAACAAGATTAATGTTATTATTTGCAATGCTGCTATTTAGCACTATTGCTCTTAATGCACAGGAAATTGTCCATGATGCTGAGTACTACATTCTCAAAGCGCAACATGGTGATAAGTGGCAAGAACAAGACGAAGAGATTCAGAAGAAACTTAAAGCTCTTGAAGATAAGCACGGCAGAAAGCCAAACATCATCCACATCATGTGGGATGACACTGGTGTTGGAGAAGTAGGTGTGCCGCAAAATCAGGCAAATAGAGGTTTCAAAACACCTAACATAAATAAGTTTGCTGCTGAAGGGCAGTACTACTCACGTATGTACACAGAACCATCTTGTACTCCTACAAGAGCTGCCTTCCAGACGGGGCGTCATGCTGTTCGATCTGGCATGTACACAGTAAGTTTCCCGTATGAATATGGAGGAATGAGTGAAGATGAAACTACCATTGCTGAAGTATTAAGTGATGCCGGCTACGCTACAGCTTTCTATGGTAAAGGCCACCTTGGTGACATAGAGCAAAGTTACATGACGAATATGGGTTATGACGAAGCGCTTTGGTCTCCTTATAACCAAGTGCCAAGTATGTATGTGGCTCGTGGTGATCTGGGACCAATGTTCCCAACATCTGTATTGCCAGAACTCTATCCAAATGATCCATATGATATGGATCCGGGCTGGAGACCTAGTGGTTACGTTTGGGCTTTGGAAGGAACGAAAAACGGACCTACCAGAGAATGGGGTACACCACCTAACGAAGATGATTATTATGCAATTGAAGCAGAATGTCAAAAACGGACTCTTGCTTTTATTAAAAAAAGTGTAGAATCAGAAAAACCTTTCTTCATCTCTTACCAACCTGTTGCTGCGCATTTCCTTGGCACAAAACCAGGGGATAAAAAGAAAACTGTCGCTGCAGGTATTCTGCAGGAATTTCTTGTAGAATTTGATGCATGGATACCTGTATTATTACAGACACTTAAAGATGAAGGTATAGAAGAAAATACACTTGTCATTCTTATGGCTGACAACGGCCCGATGACCCACCATGGCCCTCCCGGAATGGTGGAGACACTTTATCGTGGTGGGAAAGGTGACTTTTTGGAAGGTGGTGTTCGGGCAGCATGCATGGCCCGCTGGCCTGGTGTTATTGCTCCAAACCAAATTGTTGGAGATATTATTCACGTAACCGATTTATTTACAACGTTTGCCACCTTAGGTGGAGCAACACAGTATATTCCAACGGATCGTATTATTGATGGAATCGATCAAACTTCGTTATTTTTAAATGGCGACACATATAGCCGTAGGGACTATGTACATATTTATACGGGTGATATCCTGGCCGCTCAGGTAAAAGGTCGTTTTAAGCGTCACTGGGTTGGAGAATTGCCGGGTCTGAGTGGTTCTTCATTCTATGACCTTTACAATGATCCTCGTGAAATTATGCCTGAAATGCTTCCAGGATTTACGGCTAAAACAATGTTTGATGTAATGAGAGCTCGCCACGAATTAATGATACGGAAATATCCAAATTCAAAACACCCAAGAGGCATGCCTCTTACAGGTCTTGAAAACCCTCGTCCAGCCGTTAAAAAGGCAGGAGAATTCCGTTTCAATTCAGAGGATTTACCTTTTAATCCAAAAGAGTTCCTGGAGTATGATCTTCCTTATAGCCCTGCAATGGAAAACTGGGGTACCGGGAAGAACTAAACAGCTACAACAAGCATCTTTTTAAAACTGCAAACAGCTAACATAATGTGTTATGGTAGCTGTTTGTTATTTTAGAACACGAATGAACAAATCCAGAAAACCTGCGGCACTAAAATCTCCTCCGATACCTTTGATCATAAAAGATATCCCCAAATCCTAGTCCCACGAATACAAGTCCCCCCATGAGAAACGCCACGTCCAGCCGAAGGCCATAATGGCTCAATATGAGAACGAGCCCTATCGCCACGAGCAGAAATCCTCTCTTTTTCCTCTGGTTCATTGCCATGTTAAAGTGATTCGAGTGGAGCAAAGATATTGATAAGTGGAATGTGTTTAGACAATTACCGGGAATTTGATCATTGGGGCAAGACTCGCTCTGAATGAAGCATGTGCTCCTGAAGATCTGAATCATACCCTGGCCGATCTTGAATGCTGTTATGAGCGTATAATCTTTTGCACATACGCAATTTGCGTATCCCTGTTGATCACCTTAATGAAATAAATTCCGTTGGGAATATTTTTCATATCGAGGACACCAATATTCTGTGAAAATTCTATGCGCTCGGCACGAATTACACGACCCTGCAATGTGCTGAGTTGAATATCCATTTGACCTTCAAAATCAATACTGATATACAGCCTGTCCGTTACGGGATTTGGATAGAAAGTGATGTCTTCAGAATTCTCAATAAATGTAATCGCGGATACGATCGCATCTTCACCATCACAGTCTTCGTCGATTCCATTTTCGGGAATATCGAACGCATCTGGATGGATATCGGCATTGTAATCATCACAGTCTTCCCAACTGAAATACCCATCCTGATCATTGTCAATATTGAAATATTTTTCACCGTAAAGAAAGGCATCAACTCCAATGACCTCACCGATCAAACGACCGGGAATGTCATCTGCAGGAGGGTGGATGCCACCCCAGATACGTGACAGGCTCGTCTGGTCAGAAGCATCCCGATACGTTGCCCACTGCAACGTGATAGTCTGACTTGGTCCATCCTCAAATACCAGGAATTCATTTTTTGGTGCTTCAAATTCTCCCATGCCGCCTGGGAAAAAAGCGTCACCTGTGAGAAGCTCCATGATTTCCGCAGCAGCCCGTGAAAATGTAGAGTGTCCGGAGACATAACCTGCAAATGGCGGTGTGATAAATGTAGGACGCTGGTATGGCCACCAGTTTTCAGCAAGGATCCAGTCCACACCGGCATAGTCATCTTCAGGCTCATCAATATAGTCGGGTCCGCGCCAGCTGTAAAGCTTGATCTTTCCAACGTTCGCCCCTTCGTCTCCCTGTAGTGGATCACCCCACTCGACCAGCTCTATGAGGCCTGGGCTCAATGGTATTCCAGCAGGGTGATAGGACATCTTTGTACTGTCAGAGGATTGTCCAAAATCAGCCATGCAGCGAATTGATGAAATCGGTCTGATATAATCGTACCACCCTTTCATACCCCAGGCGGAAATTGCCACATCATGCATCGCTCCACCCAGTATCAGGTATGCTTTGACATCCCATTCCAGGTCTTCCACAATCTCTCCCTGCCCTCTGAATTTTTTCTCAAACTCCGGATGATCATTGACATAATTGAGAAGGGTAAACCAATGTCCCGGAGGTGTCTCGGAATCCGGCCCGTCGGCCCAAAATTCGGCTAGCACACGTGCGTAATCTGCTCGGGGGACGTACTGCGGCTCATATGGTGCTCCCGTAAAAGGATTTAATGCATGGCCATTGCTAATATCACCTCCTTCCTCATAGTCGTAAAAGTCGCGAAGTCCCTCAACTGTTTCTGGGTAGTACGGGATATTGCCAATCGAAGCAGGTGAGATATCCCACACAACGCTGTCAGCCGGATCGAGATGTGATGCCCAGGCAGCCACAAGTGAAAACCCCCATTTATACTCTTCAGACAATCCGCCGATCGCATTGGTGTCAAGGTACGGCGGTGGTCCCGGATCGTGATATACGAGGTAATCAAAATTGTCCCGCGTATATATCGTCAAATCCTCTTCCTGCAGGGAAAATGGCACTACTTGCCCCCATTCCGGTCCTAGAAACGGCGGTGCTTCACCAAATATGATATTTCCGGACTGATCAATGAATAATTCCAAAGCCAGAGGCTGCCAACGGTTCGGATCAATCAAATCCGGATTGCCTGGTTTTTCGGCAATGAGGTTGGGATTTATTGCCTCGTAATACTCGTTTTCGTAGAGGTTTTGCTCATTCGATCCGTCTTGAAATCCAAATGCGATGAGCTGATTTGCGATATAATTGCCAAGGGCTGCTGGTTCGCCATTCGTGTAGTCGTCATCTGTATATGCCTCGTCATAGCCAAGCGATGCAAACAAAGCATTCAGTCTGTTTCTTGTGTTGGTCGAGTCAGGTGAATTTGAAAAGCGATGTACGAGCAGGCGATAAGAAGCATAGCTCAGCGCCTCGTTTTTTGCTGATTGCAGATCTGAGGGTTGGGCTACCCCATCAAAGGCACAGTCGTAATCACCGAGTGTATTGCCAAGAAAAGATGTGCTGGCAACGGTATCATAGGCAGCCCATGCATCGTACATAGCGACTGATACATGAAACAGATTCCTGGCATGCACAGTCGGCCGTGCATAATCGTGCCTGATTGCCTCCAACAATTCTTCGTTCCATTGTCGTGCCTCAGAATGTTGGGCCTTTGCTCCTGCAAGGGTGGCTGTAAGTGCAAGGATTACAAGTATGTGCTTCATATGAAATAACCGGGTTATTTGTCCGTGAAATTACATATTGTTATGGTGTTATTGCTACTTAGAGTGTATGCTACTTAACAGTATGAGAAGTGACGGGTCCATTATGAAAGGTGAAACCATCCTCTCAAATCTTTTGGAGGTTGAAATCTGTTCGTTCCAAACTCGGGTATGACTCCTATCTGTTCGATCCAATTTTCGGGTATGACTCCTATCTGTTCAATCCAAATCCCTTACATTAGGGTTTTCTGAACACCTAACAATCATCCTGAATGTCTGAACAGAATACACAATCTGCAGAGCACAAACCCTATATCCCGGCCTCAACGGTCTTGCCTGAAACTACCGTCAAAGCATTCGTGCTGGGTGCCCTGCTATCCGTCATCCTCTCAGCGGCCAATGCCTACCTGGGCTTATTTGCCGGAATGACAGTCTCGGCGAGTATCCCTGCCGCGGTGATTTCTATGGTGATTCTCAAGATGTTCAAGAATCACAATATCCTTGAAAACAATATCGTGCAAACGGCTGCTTCGGCTGGAGAATCTCTGGCCGCTGGTGCCATTTTTACGTTTCCCGCGCTCATACTTCTCGGTTACTGGACCGAGTTTAACTACATGGAGACATTTCTAATAGCTCTTTGTGGGGGTGTGCTCGGAGTGTTGTTTACAATTCCGCTTCGATCTGCACTCATCGTAAAGCAGAAGCTCAAGTTTCCGGAAGGTGTTGCGACCGCAGAGGTCTTGAAGACTGGGGAGTCTGAGGCAGCAAAAGGAGCTATGAAGTTTCTCGTTTGGGGTGCGATCACGGGAGCATCCATAAAATTTATCGAGAGTGGTTTAAAATTATGGGCGAGTGTTGCGCAGACAGGAACAACTTTTGGAGGAAAAACGATCGCCTACATTGGCGTAAATCTCTCACCGGCGCTTATCGCTGTCGGATACATTGTTGGATTGAGGATCGCATCGCTTGTATTCCTTGGAGGTGCCATCAGTTGGTGGATCGCAATACCAATATACTCTGCGATGAATGGAAATCCGGATGGATTGGATGCGGCTACACTTGGAGGAAACATTTGGAATAGTCAGATCAGATATCTCGGTGTTGGTGCGATGGTAGTAGGTGGGCTTTGGGCCCTCATCAGCATGAGCGGTGCGATCGGTTCGGCTTTTACTGCTGGAATAGCGGCCCTGAAGGACAAGCGTAAAATGTCTGAAGTGAAGCGCACAGAACGTGACGCGCCAATGGGGTATGTGATCATTGCTATTGGCGCCATGATCGTTCCGATCTTTGTCATATATCTGCGATCAATTGAAAATTATCCAATTACAGCATTGATGGCCGTCATCATGCTCGTTGCCGGATTTTTGTTTTCAGCGGTAGCTGGTTATATGGCAGGACTGGTAGGTAGCTCAAATAATCCGATATCCGGTGTTACGATAGCTACAATACTTACTTCTTCACTGATATTATTGGCATTGATGGGCAAGGATTCCACATCGGGTCCCGCTGCAGCTGTGATGATCGGTGCGGTAGTCTGCTGTGCTGCGGCCATTGCCGGGGATAATATGCAGGACCTTAAAGCCGGACATATATTGGGCGCGACACCTTATAAGCAACAAATCATGCAAATGGTCGGTGTGGTCGCGGCTGCATTGGCCATTCCTGCTATTCTGAACCTACTACACACTGCATACACAATTGGATCTCCTGAGCTTTCAGCGCCACAGGCTTCCCTGATGGCGAGCGTGGCCCGTGGGGTATTCCGCAATGACCTGCCATGGACCATGGTCTATATCGGAATGGCTATCGCCGTTGTCATTATACTCGCCGATCAGTATCAGGCTAAGCGCGGAAGTGAATGGCGCATCCCCGTTCTGGCTGTTGCCGTCGGTTTGTATTTGCCTTTCCAACTCGACAGCGCAATCATGGTAGGTGGGTTGATCGCATACGCGGTTACGTATTATCAGAAAAAGAACAAGTCCAGGGCTGGTGAGAACTATAAGGAAGCAGAAACCTCAAGCAATCGCACAGGACTCCTGCTGGCATCCGGATTGATTACTGGAGAAGCGCTGATAGGCATATTGCTCGCTATCCCGATCGTCATGTTCGATGGTGAGAATATATTTCAGGTACTGGAAAATCACGGACCGAGTATCATCGGCCTCGTCATCGTGGCGGCGGTTTGTTACGGAATGTACAAGTTGTCCGCAAAGTCTTTTGACGAGGAAGTCTGATTTTTTCACATGGCAAACCATTTTTGAATTCAGTTTGTTGCAAGTTGTAGTAACCTGATCATATATGACCGAAATACACCGTGACCTCAAAGAGGCTCTGCTAGAGCGGCGGCAACTCCAAAAGGTGGATATGCATTTCGCTGACCTCACCTCGCGCTTAAAAAAGGAAATCAAGGAAATTAACCTGCTCAGTAAACTTTTGAAGAAAGAGGAAATAGACCTTGAAAAACTTGAAAGCGCTGGAATCCGTGCACTCTTTCACAAAATCCTTGGAGATAAGGAAAAACAAATTGAAAAGGAGAGACAGCAATATTTACAAACGGCGCTGAAGTACAATGCGCTCAGTAAGTCAATTGATCTCATCGAATATGAAAAGAACTTACTTGAAAAAAAACTTGATCGTATAAGTGTTGTAGAACAGCGCTACGAACATTTAATAAAACTCCGCGAGAAAGAATTACTCGGAAGTGATACTGAAGCGGGGAGAGCATTGCTCGCCTTGAGTAAAAAAATCGACATCCGTCACATCGAACTCAAAGATATTGATGAAGCCATCGTCGCCGGAAATGAGGCACTCAATTATGTCCGCACCCTCGAAAAGCAATTACAAAAGGCGAAAAATTGGGGACAGTGGGACACGTATGGCAACGGCAGTGGATCGAGCTGGTTGAAGCATCAAGCAGTCGACAAAGCACGTGAAGTCCTGCACCGCGTTCGACATTCACTCCTCAATTTTCAGAAGGAACTCAGCGATGTATACGAAGATGCGTATATCGATATCAACCTTCGCATGGAGAAAATCGACAGGTTTGTTGATATCTTCTTTGACAATCTGATCACCGACTGGATCGTCCAGCAAAAAATTAAAAAGGCGCTCGATAATGTCCTCAATACCAAAGAGCAGGTGATCTATGCCTTAAAAAAACTCAAAGAAGAAGGGCCGCTGGTTGAGGCTGAGATCGCGAATCTGGAAGCGCAGCGAGAGCAGGCTATTGTTGATAGTGCATCGTAGGCGATAGGGAAGATGATAGTGCGTCTTAGGCGATAGGGAAGAGGTTTCGGGATTCTGATATGGTGCGAAATCCCACCAAAAGAAAACTTCGTAAATTATCCCTGTTACCAGACCAACCATGATTATGAAAAAGCTTATCATCTGTCTATTGCTTGTCACGGGCACACTGAGCCTTCAGGCACAATCCACAACTGAACTGAACGACCAGAAAAAAGCAGTCATTGCTTCAGTAGACAAACACGCTTCGGAACTCACCGCAATGAGCGATGAAATATGGGCGCATGCAGAAACCGCATTACGAGAGTACATGTCATCGAAGGTCCTGTCGGATTATGCTGCTCTTAAAGGGTTTGAAGTGGAAATAGGAATAGCGGGAATGCCTACGGCTTTTATCGCGTCCTACGGTTCGGGTAGACCGATCATAGGAATTCTTGGAGAATTTGACGCGCTGCCCGGTATTTCTCAAAAGGCGACGGCACATAAGGAGGCCCTCAACGAAGGCGCTGCTGCCCGATGGGCCGCCTCCAGTACCAGGTGAGAAGTAATTGATAAGTGAGTCTACAACAAATACCGGGTCTTTATTTCGCACCAAGCGATATTCATGGTCGTGGTGTATTTTGTGTAAATGATTTGCACCAGGGAGATTTAATTGAAATTGCTCCTGTCATTTCGTTTGCAAAATCGAGCATTGCATGTCTTGATAAAACAAAAGTTTACGAGTATTATTTCCTTTGGGGTGAAAAAATGGATCAGCCAGCCATCGCACTTGGTTATGGATCTCTGTTTAATCACAATGACGATCCCAATGCGGATTTTAGCGTCGACCTGGAATCGGAGAGTATCCATTTTTTTGCCCTAAAAGATATTGCGGCAGGAACTGAGATCACCACTAATTACCGGTCTGGAAGACCAGATCAGACGTTGTGGTTTGACGTGACGTCATGATTTATTGGAAATATGAAGTCTATAGGATCAACGAAGAAATAGTATGGCATTGAAAAGGGAGTTTCCATCAGATCTTCGGGAGTCCGGGAAGACGACGTTTAAGGACAGCCTGCAGTCGTTGAGGATGTTGCGCCCGTTTTTCAGGATGATATGGGATACGAGCTCGTCGTTGACCACGGCCAATGTCTTATTGCGTCTTGTCAAAGCCGCATTGCCTGTCGCAATGTTATATATTGGAAAGCTTATCATCGATGAGGTGATTTTGCAGGTGGGAGCCGATGTGAAGCAATATGATCTTTTGTGGCGATGGCTCGCAATTGAATTTGGACTGGCACTCTTGTCCGACTTGCTGAATCGACTGATATCCCTTACCGACGCCCTGCTCGGCGACCTCTTTGCAAACAGGACTTCTGTACTTTTGATGGAGAAAGCGGCCAGACTCGACCTCGCACAATTTGAGGATCCTGACTTTTATGATAAGCTGGAACGCGCCAGAAGGCAGACCACCGGACGTGTCGTATTAATGTCGCAGGTGCTGAGTCAGCTGCAGGATATTGTGTCCATCATATTCCTGGGATCTGGCCTTGTGATCTTCGAACCGATTTTATTGATATTCTTGATTGTCGCCATTTTGCCATCCTTTATCAGTGAGAGTTATTTCAGCAAGACAAGTTATTCGCTGGTGCGTAGCTGGACGCCTGAACGAAGAGAGCTGGATTACATTCGGTATGTCGGGGCGACGGATGTCACTGCCAAAGAAGTCAAGATTTTTAATCTGTCCGACTTTCTGACAAAGCGATTTGCAAGGCTCGCCGACCAGTATTATCAGGCCAATCGAAAGCTATCTATCAGGCGTACCTTCTGGGGGAGTATCCTGCATACATTAGGTGATGTGACGTATTATGGCGCCTATGTTTTAATTGTATTCAGAACAGTCGGAGGCCTTCTGACAGTGGGGGATATGACGTTTTTATCGGGGACATTTGCCAAGTTGCGCAATCAGTTGCAGGCCATTCTTTCCCGGTTTTCCAAAATAGCCGAAAGCACATTATATCTCAAAGATTACTTCGACTTTATGGAGATGGAGCCACATATTCTCGAAGATGGAAATGCCCTGCCTTTCCCCGGAAGGATAAATGATGGAATTGTATTTGAAAATGTAGGATTTAAATATCCAAATACGGATGTGTGGGCGGTAAGGAATGTATCGTTTAAATTGGACGAAGGTGAAAAGCTTGCCCTTGTTGGAGAAAATGGAGCGGGAAAAACTACGCTGGTCAAGTTGCTTGCGCGCCTCTATGATCCAACCGAAGGACGGATATTGATTGATGGTGTCGATTTGAAGGAAATTAAACTCTCGGACTTACGGCTGAACATCGGTGTCATCTTTCAGGACTTTGTGCGCTTTCACCTGAGCGCCGCTGAGAATATTGCAATTGGTAATATTCCCCTGAAGGAAAACCGGTCCATGATAGAAAGTTCAGCGCATAAAAGTCTCGCAAACCAGGTGATTGAGAAGCTTCCTGAAGAGTACGAACAGATGCTGGGAAAGCGATTCAAGGGTGGTGTAGATCTTTCCGGTGGGGAGTGGCAAAAAATTGCTCTCGCAAGAGCCTATATGCGCGATGCCCAAATATTGATTTTGGATGAGCCAACTGCTGCATTGGACGCCAGGGCGGAATATGAGGTATTTCTCCGTTTCACTGACCTCACTCGTGGAAAATCGGCAGTTATTATTTCGCACAGGTTTAGTACGGTGCGGATGGCTGATCGCATTCTAGTGCTGAAGGACGGTCAGATGAATGACCTTGGAACGCATCAGGAGCTCATGGCAAAGGAGGGGCTTTATGCTGAGTTGTTTGATTTGCAGGCAAAGGGGTATAAGTAGGGCTCTGGGTTGCAGTTTTTGGTATCGGGCTTTAATTTTGAATTTTAGATTTTGAATTTTGAATGGTCTGGTTTTATTTCTTTCCTGCCATTTAACATTTAACATTTACCATTTACCATTTACCATTTA
>QMOR01000069.1 GCA_003648285.1 Bacteroidota bacterium | reverse complement strand
TGTGGAAACTTGAGGTCTGTACCACCTCCGTGGATGTCAAATGTCTTGCCCAGGTATCGCGTACTCATGACTGAACACTCGAGGTGCCATCCCGGAAATCCCTCAGACCATGGAGAAGGCCAATGCATCAGATGTGTCTCTCCTGCCTTGATCCAAATTGCAAAGTCCGCCGGATTGCGTTTTTCTTCCTGATTTTTCAAATCATCGCGCGTAGCTGTCAGGAGTTCTTCAACAACCCTGCCCGACAGCTTCCCGTAGTAATCTTCTTCTTTAGCAAATTTTACCGTATCGAAATACACAGAACCATTGACCTCATATGCATATCCATTATCGAGAATGTCCTGAACCATAGCGATCTGCTCTATGATATGACCAGTGGCCCGTGGCTCAATGCTTGGATCAAGATTGTTGAACGTCTGCATCATTTCATGAAACCCATTGCTGTACCTCTGCACGATTTCCATCGGCTCCAGTTGCTCCAGCCTGGCCTTTTCGGCAATCTTGTCTTCACCTCCGATATCTACATCTCCGACGAGGTGGCCTACATCGGTCACATTTCGTACGTAGCGGACCTTATACCCCTTGTGAAGCAGGTGCCTGTATATGACGTCAAAGTTGATGAAGGTGCGGCAATTGCCGATGTGTACATCGCTGTAAACGGTGGGACCACACACATACATGCCGACGTGTCCTTCATGAATAGGTACAAACTCTTCTTTCTGCCTCGTGAGGCTGTTATAAATCTTCAGGCTCATGGCGGCAAAAGTACTTACAAATCTGTGATTTGAATACCCGCAATGACTGGATTGTGATCAGACACGCCGAGCTTTGGAACTTTGTGAGAAATAATCTTGAATTTCGGATCCACGAGGATATAATCGATGCGCAATCCGGGCACCTTTCCTGCGTATGTGATCCCAAGCCCTGATCCTGCTTCTACAAAACTGTCATTGAGGTCTCCTTTGATATTTGTCAGTGTATACGACGTGGGTACGTCATTAAAGTCACCACAAACAATGACTGGGTAGGGGCTTTCGGTGATATACGTATTCAAAATCTCTGCCTGATCTGCTCTTGCGCCGGCAGCCCGTGCATATCGCCCGATCAGGTCGCCCATCTTGCCCCAGGTCTCAGTATCGCGGATATCCCCTTCTGCCATCAGGCGTTCGCTATCGGCTGTCATGCTATTGCTCGTCAGATGGATTAAAAATACGCGCAACGTATCAGGGCCAATATTGATGTCAAACCATCCCGAAAGAGATTTGTGGGGTGAAAGATCCAGATTTTTGGAAGCGACTATTGGATAATTACTGAAGAGGATACTGTACGAAGCTGGAATGCGCTTTGAGTATTTATATCCCAAACTCTCCTTAAACTTAAACGCTTCGCCTCCCTCTTCAATGCATAAGATATCGGGATGCATCAGCTGCTCTCCGAGTTTCACCATCTGCTGGCGCGTTGGTTTTCTCGACGCATCCAGATCGATCAGCTGATGTGCATTGAGTGTGCCTATTGTAAGAATGCCTGCTTGATCACCTTGACGTGCAAGTCCAGAAAAATTGATGAGAGAGGTCGTTGGTTTCCAGCCTAGTGCGAGTACCACCAGTGATAATAGGGCGTAATATTTTTTAAGCGTGAGCCATCCAATGACAAACACAACATTGACAATGAAAAGGACTGGAAAAAGTAAGCCCATCACAGCGATGATCCCACTTTTGGAAGGGTGGACCATTTGAGCTGTATATGCCAGAAGTGTGGCTGCTACAACAAGCACATTGAAAAAGATGAAGAAGTGCCTGATTTTCTGCACTAACTATTTTTTACTGGCCTGAAATAAAAATTCCTTCTCTTCAGCAGTGAGGCTCTCATAACCCGCCTCCTTGATTTTTTCGAGAATGACATCGAGCTCTTCCTGATATCCACTCTTCTGCTTTTGGCTGCTATCACTACTTTGACGGCCCTTGCTCTGACGTACGTGACGTGCAAACATGGGGGATTTCTTCTTTTTCTTTTGCATCCTTGAATCGTTGGATACCAGAGATTGGAGCCAACCAAACAGTTTATTGACAGGTTCTGATATATCCGAACCCCGCTGGAGCATGGCGACAAAGACAAATCCAAACAAGGCGCCTCCGAGGTGTGCGATATGACCTCCAAAGTTGGCCATTGATCCCAGTGCGAAAACATCCAGTGCAATCAGCACAAGCACGATATACTTCAATCTCACATTGCCGATAAACATGAGACGCATATTGAAGTCAGGTGCGATAGTGCCTGCGGCGGCAACGATTCCCATCACCGCTGCTGAGGCGCCATATGCCATGGCGGCGTGCGAAAACGGGGCGGCAATCAGGAATACAATCGCGCCTGTAATCCCGGATAGCAAATACACGGGATAGATCCGGTGATCACCGAGGAAATCACCGAGTATGCGCCCAAACCAGAACAGAAAAAGCATGTTGAAGGCAAAATGAAAGAAGCCAATATGCAAAAACATGTGCGTGAGGAATACCCACGGATGCGTGAAGTCAAATGACAAGTCTGCCGATAGAGAGAGGTATTTCAGGAATTGGTTAAATCCTGATGCTGGCTCAAAGCCCGCCGCCATGGTGTAGACCAGTCTGACAATGTTGACAGCAACAAAGACGGCAGTATTGAACAGGATCAATCGCGTAATCCGATTACCGAAGGCAAACTGCTGTTTCACGTCTTGTGCGATCGATTTAAACATCTCCTAAATGTAATGTGATTGTGGGTCAGCTTGTTTTAAAATCAAGAAAAACCTTCTTTTTTCATTCCTTTCGAATCCGAAGCAACCTTACCTCCTGAAGTTCACCTTTTTCCAGATAATCAGCAAAATGAAGGCGGTCAACGCCCCTCCCAGGTGCGCAAAGTGCGCAATTCCCTGTTGATAACCACCAACTCCGGACACAAGTCCAATCACAATCAGACCGAGGGCCAGATACTTGGCTTTGACCGGAATAGGAGGGAAGAGGAGCATGAGCTGGACATTGGGAAATAGTGTGGCAAATGCGATCAGGACACCATAAACGGCTCCGGATGCGCCTACGACTCCAGAATAAGGGAAAAACAGAAAATGTGCTGCAAGTGCTCCAAATCCTGAAACGAGGTAGAGAATCAGGAATTTCTTCGAGCCCAGAGCCTGTTCTACCATTGGTCCCAAAAAGTAGAGCATCAGCATATTAAACAGGATATGCTGAAAATTGGCATGCATGAACATGTGCGAAACGATTTGAAACGCACGAAAATTTGGTGAATATGGCGAGGACATCGCCAGAATGTTGCCGTGATCGGGTAGAAGAAAACTCGCCCCGAAAAATACGAGAACATTGATAATCACTAACTGCTTTACGACTCCTGTAATTGGTGGAAACATATCTTTTCTTAAATCAATCCTTGTTAAAACGCTTTAATAACTCTTCAAGTTCTAAAACAACAAAACACTTTCGACCGGATGGGCTAGTATATGGATTTTCACAGGCAAAAAGTACATCAATGAGTGTCTGTCGCTCCTCAACGGGAAGAAATGTCCCTCTTTTGGTAGTAGTACTCAGGCTTAGCGCTCTTGCCATTTTTTCTTTGTTCCCAACGATTGGGTCAAGGTCGTTTTTAAACTTGTCGAGCATGTCGAGAAGGGTCTGTTTTTCGTCCCCGCCCTCCAGAATCGCAGGAGTGCCATGAATGACGAAGCTATTCTGTCCAAAATCCTCGACTTCAAACCCCAGCCCATTGATCAGCGGAAGGAGATCCTTGAAAACAGCAGCATCACCGGCGCTCAACTCCAATGTTAGCGGGAAAAGTACTTTCTGCACGCCCGGGTTTTCAACATCAAGGGCTTTCAACAAGCGTTCGTACAGAATGCGCTCGTGGGCCGCTTGCTGGTCGACGACCAATGCTCCGGACTTTATCTGACTGATGAGCAGCGTATTGTGCAGTTGATAGGGTGCGTTACGTTTGTCATCCGCAGGAGCGATACGATCCGGATCATCTGCAAACACTTCACTTTGCAGTGTTAAAGTATTGACTTGCTCAGCATCGTTTTGCATTCCTTCAAAGAGCTTGTCCCAATGTTGAATGTTGGTACGCTGTAGCCCGCCAGACGGATCGTGTGGCCGCATGCCATGGTCGGGCCTGAACGCTCTCTCCTGGTCAAAATCTAGGCTTGGCGTGACACTGTATTTCCCAAGCGCATGCCTTGCTGAAACACGCAAGTAGTTATAAATGATCTTTTCGTCTTCAAATTTAATCTGCTGTTTGGTCGGATGTACGTTGACGTCAATTTTGGAAGGGTCGATTTCAAGGTATATGATGTAGAGTGGATGTGCACCCGAAGCGATCATTTCGTCAAATGCAGCCCTGATGGCATGATGTAGATATGGACTCCTGATAAATCGATTGTTGACAAAGAGGTATTGATCGCCGCGAGATTTCTTCGCCGCATCCGGCTTTCCTACAAAGCCCTTGATGGTAACATAGCTCGTCTCCTCTGAAACAGGTACCAAATGCTCGTTGTGCTTTTTGCCGATCACTCCAATGACACGCTGTCTCAATTTGCCAGGTGGTAAGCGATAAATCTCGATATCATTATGGTGCAGCGAAAAGCCAATACCGGGATACGCGAGTGCCACACGTGCAAATTCTTCCGTGATATGCCTGAACTCGACAGGATCAGACTTGAGAAACTTCCGTCTGGCAGGCACATTGAAAAACAGGTTTTTGACGTCAATCGAAGTTCCCGGGGCACACTGGGTGGGCTCCTGAGTTTTCACACGACTTGCCTCAATTACGATGCGCGTCCCCACATCATCATCCTCCTGTTTTGTGCGAATCTCCATCTGAGCAATGGCGGCAATGGATGCAAGTGCTTCGCCGCGAAATCCCATGGATCTGATCGCAAACAGATCTTCGGACGTGCGCAGTTTGGAGGTTGCGTGCCGTTCCAGGCTCATGCGGGCGTCAGTTTCTGACATTCCCCTGCCGTTGTCCACGACCTTTATAAGGGCTTTGCCGGCTTCCTTGACAATGACCTGTATATCAGTAGCCCCCGCATCGACTGCATTTTCGATGAGTTCCTTCACGACCGAAGCAGGGCGCTGAATGACTTCACCCGCAGCAATCTGGTTGGCTATGGCATCCGGGAGTAACCGGATAATGTCTGACATAGGGTTGGAATTAATACAATTTATCGCCTCAAAAAGAAGGCCCAAAATACGGGATTTTAGGTAGAGATAACGCCTGTTTTAGTAAATGTCATCAGGCACGCAATCGAGCGATCACTTTGCTAAATTCAGGATGGCATCAAGATTTGCCCAGATGAGATACATGGAAATAAGTGCCAGAGCAACACCAATGAGAATCACCCTGCGGTTTGCTCGCCTCCTCAGTTTGCGTTTAAATTTTCGATCGATCGTATGACCCCGTTTGAAACCTGCTTTCATACGCACCTTTACCGCTTCAGGAGAAAAATCATCCGGACCTCCTGGCTTAGCCTGCTCAATTCTGGCCTCAAGTTCTTCCTTATCCGGATCATAAAATCTCGGAATATACCTGTACCGCTGTGGTTGTGGCGTGTGAAAGAAGTTGAATAAGGCCATAATTACTATTGTAAAATTGAGCACCCTGTGTATGTCAGACCGGCTCCTGTCAAAATCTCATCCAATGTACCTATAAGATGCTTTATCCGGAGAATTTGTTGTGTCAATGAAATTTCCTAGGATACCTTACTATAGCTCCAGATAGCAAGCGTATTGAATACCACAGCCAGTATTGCTGTCACCTGGAAGTGATATGCGACATCGGCAAAGCCACTCCCCTTGAGCAGCACGGCACGCATCACACTCACAAAGTGTGCGATGGGATTTGGGATCGTAAAATACTGCGCCCACTCCGGCATACTCTCTATCGGGGTAAACAACCCACTCATCAGGATAAAAATGATAACGAAGAAGAAAGTGGTGAACATCGCCTGCTGTTGGGTGTCGGAAAGATTCGAAATAAACAACCCGAGACCGAGCACAGCCGTGAGATTTACAAAGCAATATGCAAAGACGATGGCCAGGTTTCCACGCATCGGTACATCAAAGATGAGTTTGCCGAGCGTGAGTCCTATGACCATGAGGACCATGCCAAGTATCAGGAAGGGTATCATCTTTCCGAGGATGAACTGCCACTTCTTGATCGGTGTGACATTGATCTGCTCAATCGTGCCTATCTCGCGCTCCCGCACAATATTCATCGCAGTGAGGAGCATCACCAGGATCGTCACCAACTCGCCCAGTATACCGGGTACCATAAAGTACTTGTAATTGAGATCCGGGTTATACCAGTATGCATATTCTGTGCTTATGCGTGGCATGGGCTCTGGCATGGACCCGGTCATAGCCAGAGATGGAGCAGCATCTGCCCTGATTTCCTGGTTGAATGACTGGATGATGGCCGATAAGTATGAGGCCCCAACGGTGGCTTGCTGACCATTGATCGCGTTGACGAGGAGTTGCAGATCTCCCGCTTTATTTTTATGAAAATCAACTTCGAACTGAGGGGGAATGGCAAGGATGATGTCGACCTCTCCGTCTTGCATGAGTTTATCAGCCTGATGCATTGAGGAGGAGATTTCAATAATATTGAACCGGTCAGAAATACGGATTTTTTCGATGAGTTGTTTTGAATACACAGAGCGGTCCTGATCGAGGATATCGAGGTTTACATTTTTTACTTCATTGTCGGCGGCATAGGACAATAAAATGAGCTGTACAATCGGAAGTATTGTCATGATCGGCAGCATCGCCTTGTTGCGCCTGATCTGAATAAATTCTTTGCGGATGATATAATATAGTCGCACCATAATTAATTACTTATGGATAATTTTAAAGTTCTTCCATGTGATCAGGAGCAAAACAATTACCATTACTACCATTACGATTGCCGATTGCTGTATGACTTCCCAGCCGGCCCCTTTAAGCATGATAGCCTTTTCGATATCAATAAAATATGTGGCGGGAATAATCCTCGAAATAACCTGAAGAAGTGTGGGCATGCTGGCAATTGGAAAAATGAAGCCGGAAAGAAGCATGGTCGGAAGCAGCAGGGCAAACATGGAGGCCATCATCGCGGTCTGTTGTGTGTCAGCTACTGTTGATATCAGTACACCAAGTGACAATGCAACCATCAGGTATATCAGGCTCATCAGGAGTAGGAGGGGTAAGCTGCCAAGGATGGGCACTTCAAAGATATAGTACCCCATGGCAAAGACGATGAGGGCGTCGATAAAAGACAGAATAATATATGGTGCAACTTTTCCCAGAATGATGATCAAAGGAGGAACCGGAGAGACCAGCAGGAGGTCCATCGTGCCTGTCTCTTTCTCCTTGGCAATGGTCAGCGAGGTCATCATGGCGCTGACCAGCATGAGGATCAACGCCGCTACTCCCGGGATAAAATTATAAGCACCTACGAGTTCAGGATTGTAAAACATGCGGGTTTTAATATCGATGCGATATGGGGCGCTGGATAGTGCAGGGTCCCCTTTATTAAAAGAGCTGATGATATTGATCGCATAATTGTTGAGTGTGGCCGCATAGTTGGGCTCAGTGGCATCTGTGATGATCTGGACGGTGACCGTATTATTCCTGTAGTATTGAGTTTCAAATTTTGGAGGAATGATCACTCCCATTTTTATTTGTCCTGCCTTAAACGCATGCTCCAGGTCTTCTACTTTCTTTCCGGTTGTGACCAGTCTGAAATGCCCCGAAGATGTGAGGTGCTCGATAAATGATTTACTCAGATCATCGCGTGACTGATCAATGACCGAAATGGAGGCATTTTTAAATTCATTGCTGATGGTATATCCAAAAATGATCACAAGTGCAATGGGCATCCCGAAGAGGATGATCAATGTCCGCGTATCCCTGAGGATATGGTACATTTCTTTCTTTGCAATTGCCCAAAACGTTCTGTGCATGATTTTATCTCTTATTTATTTTGATCACCCTCTCGCAAGTTTGATGAATACATCGTCCATTGTCTCTGAAGAGAATTTTGCCTTTAATTCTGCCGGGGTTCCGAGTGCTTTGATTTCGCCATCTACCATGATGCTGATCCGGTCACAATACTCTGCCTCATCCATGTAGTGTGTGGTGACAAAAATTGTCACACCATTGTTGGCTGATTCGTATATCATCTCCCAGAATTGTCTGCGCGTGACCGGATCTACGCCACCTGTTGGCTCATCTAGAAAAATGATCCTGGGGTCATGCACGCCAGCCACTGCGAAAGCGAGCCTCTGCTTCCATCCCAGTGGCAGGTCTCCAACCACTTTCTTTGCCCGGTCTTGCAGGCCGAGTTTTTGGATGATTTCATCGGTCTTCTTTCGGATAGCTTTGCGTGGCAAGCCGTAGATGCCACCGTAGAATTCAATATTCTGTCGCACACTCAGATCTTCATACAGGCTGAATTTCTGGCTCATATAGCCGATGTTTTGCTTGATTTTCTCAGTCTCCCTGTACACGTCATATCCGGCTACTTGTGCTTCTCCATCAGTCGGCCGGTTCAATCCAATCAGCATCTTAATCGCAGTCGTCTTTCCTGCACCATTGGCTCCGAGGAAACCGAAAATCTCACCGACTTTGACATCAAATGTGATTTGGTCTACAGCGGTGAAATCGCCGAATTTCTTTGTGAGGTTATTTACTTTTATGACAATTTCAGAAGGCATTGGCATTACATTAGGTCAAGAAATACATCTTCAACAGTTGCGCTCGTCGGTTTCACCTCTATCGATTTATGACCGCGCGAATTGAGTATCTGAGCGATATATTCTGCAGTCACGTCAGGTTCGGTCGTCACGTGCATATATTCGCCGAAAGGCTCTGTGCGTTTGGCAAACGGTAATGTTCTCAAATCGAGGAGCAACTTGTATGAGTCATCACTGCGCACTGCAAATAGTGTCTTGTCAAATCCGGATGTCACAGCAGTCGGGGTGTTCACTTGCAGGATACGTCCATCCTGTATCAAGGCTATCCGCTCGCACTGTGATGCTTCATCCATGTACGGCGTACTGACAAGGATTGTGATGCCCTTTTGCTTCAGGCGTTTGAGCATCACCCAAAATTCTTCCCTGCTGACCGCATCCACTCCTGTTGTAGGCTCGTCTAGGAATAAGACCACCGGTTGGTGGATCAACGCACAACAAAGCGCAAGTTTTTGCTTCATCCCCCCCGACAGTTTGTCCGCCCTCCGCGATTTGAAAGGCTCCAGTTGCACATAGATGTCCTCAATGAGGTGGTAGTTTTTTTCAATTGTTGTATTGAAAATGGTCGCAAAAAATTCCAGGTTTTCGTGGACTGAAAGATCCGGGTACAAGGAAAACCTTCCCGGCATATACCCAATAATCTTACGCAGTTTTCGGAAGTCTTTTACGGTATCGAGACCCTCTACAATGGCATGACCCGTGTCGGGGATAAGGAGGCTTGTCAATATTTGGAACAACGTCGTTTTACCCCCTCCATCCGGCCCGATCAATCCAAATAATTCGCCCTTTGCAATATTCAAATTGACGCCTGTTACGGCAGTGACATCACCGTATGACTTTGATATATTATTGATTTCGATGGCGTTATTGACCACGGTACAAAGTTTATTATTTATTAAAATTTACCTCGGCGGGCATACCAATTTTAAGAAATCCCTCGCTGTTCGGAACTTTGGCCTTCAGGGCATATACCAGATTGACCCTGTCCTTTTTTGTCTGAATCGTCTTTGGCGTAAATTCAGCCTGGGCGGATATCCAGCTTATCTTGCCTGTGAGTTCTTTGTATCCATCCTCACCACTATCGATCAGCACCTCGATTTCCTGGCCCAGTTTGATATCCTGAAGCTGCAGGCCATCGACATAAAATCGCAGGGTCATTGTGTCCAGCGAGCCAATGCGATACAGCGGTGACCCTGCGCGTACCAGTTCGTACGGCTCGGCCATCTTTGTCAGTACAGTACCCTCGACAGGATTGTAGACCGTAGAGCGGCGAATTTGTTCATTGATGATTTCAATCTGTGCCAAAAGGGGGCCTTTTTCAGCGAGAATGGCCGAGTTACCTGTCTGAGTCTGCGTGCGTAACGCGGCAATTTGCTGATCTACGACCTCAATTTTACCATTCAGGTCATCGAGTTGTTTAGGAGTGGCAGCCTGCTTTGCGATCAATCGCTCCACACGATCGCGCTCTCTGACAAGATTGGCGCGTTGACGCTGCAAGACTTCAATATCATCCAATGTGTTTCTCAATTTTTTGGGAAGGGTTTGGATACTCGCCCTGATTTGCGCGCGCTGCAGATGCAGTTGAGTGGTATCTACCTGTGCTACAAGTTTGTCTATATCTAGTTTCGCCCCCTCACTGACATCCAGAAAGAGCAGACGGCCATTCGCTTCAGAACTGATGGTAGTGACGTCCACTTCAAAATTGCCGTATGCGTCGGACAGGTCATCAGTTTCTGTACAAGCGCTGAAGAGAGCAATGAGCAGGAATATTCCGGTTAATCGATACATATGTTTTAATTTATTCGAATAGTCAATTATAATCCACCTCTGGAATTCCAGAAGTCAAGTTGTGTTTTAAGTAATTCGGTATCGTGTATGAGCAGGCTCTGCCGTGCCCGCAGTTCGGCATTTACCTGTGAGATATATTCGGCTGATGTGATCACCCCTTCCTCGAGTTGTGCTGCTAGCTGTACGAGAATTTCAGCTTCAAGCTGCGCGATCTGTTCATCAACAATCGCCAGATCCCGTATGCGGTTTATTTCGCTGAGGTAATTTTCTTCCTGGGTACTCAGGTTGAATTCGAATGTCTCCTTGGCATAGGTAATTTGTTGAGCGCGCAGCGACAGAATGTCTCTTTCGAGATCTTGTTTTTTCCAGTCTGTAATGCGCCACGCAAAATTCACCCCGACTATTCCAAAAGGAGCCACTTCTGTATCAAAGAAGTTCACGGGGTTGGGATATCCCACACCTGCCTGTGCAAATGCGCTCAGATGCGGCCGTCGGCTGACGTCTATCATATCTGATTGAGCGAGGACAGCATCGCGCTGAAGGTCAAAGAGTTCGAGCTCGGGCCTTTTCAGTTCGGGTATCATCTCAGCATCAGCGAGCTCGGGGAGCTCCAGTGTGATATCTTCGGCCAATTCTACACCCAGCATCCTGGATAGTGTACGGATCATGCCGGAGACCCTTGTCCTGGCATCTGCCCGTTGTGCTTTGAGTTGCAATTCACTGACGGTGATATGCGTCAGTTCACTCGGGAGAATTGTCCCGTATTCCACACCTGCCGCGACAAGTTTTTTACGGGCAGCGAGTTCATCAAGTGAATATTCGTAAAGTGTCGACTGCTCCCTGAGTAGCAGGATATTGACAAAAAGATGATTGACATGTTCGTGCA
>QMOR01000068.1 GCA_003648285.1 Bacteroidota bacterium | reverse complement strand
TGCCGGTCTCATGCAAACTGGAATATCAGTGCAATGGATAATTGTGAGGCAATACTCGGGGTCGTGCTCGAGCAGACCGAAGGTCCACCACCGGGTAGCGTATTTGAAGGAGGGACTACCACAGATATCGAATATATGGCCACTGATTTTTCAGGCAATACAGCAATTTGTCAATTCCAGGTGATCATAAACGACTTTGAAGATTATACAGATATCCTTGCTTGCAATGGGGATATCAATATATCTGTAGATCAAAATTGTGAGGCCTTCGTTGGCTCAGACATGATTCTTGAAGGCGGACCATACAAATGCTATGATGATTATCACGTTGCAATTGAGGGAGTCGGTTCAGGGATGGGCGGTGTACTCGTGGGGGCAGATCAAGTGGGTGGATGGTATACTGTGACAATCACAGATCCTGAAACCGGAAGTGCCTGTTGGAGTACAATCCACGTGGAGGATAAGTTTGCTCCGGTGCTGACGTGTATTTCTGTGGTCTTGCCTTGCTCTGCTGATACGGATCCGGTGTACGTGGATTACGATCCTGAGATTGCGCTCCCATATGCACCAATCGCATACGATGCCTGTGGTCCATTTGACCTTGACTATTCGGATGACGTCAGTGGTGAAGAGTGCACGAATATCATCATTGAGCGTACCTGGACAGCAACAGATGCATCAGGAAACTCATCTACATGTGTTCAGATATTGACCATCGTACCTCTTGACCTTGATGATTTGGAAATGCCTGTGGCCTACATCGGTGAGTGCGGCGGCAGCATAGATCCATCTGTCACCGGATGGCCGGAAATCGGCGGTATCCCGATTTCTGATGGAAATGTTTGTAATGTTTTTGTCACATGGGAAGACCAACCGCTACCTGATTGTGGTGGCGGGGTCAAGATTGTTCGTCACTGGCAAGTCTTTGACTGGTGTGAGCAAGAGGTCGTAAATGGGGCACAGGTGGTGAAGCTGCTCGATAATGCGGGGCCTGTTTTGACCTGTCCTGAGGATATCACTACAAGCACGGATACCTGGACTTGTTATGCTGATGTAAATCTGAGTGCGCCGACGGCTATTGATGCTTGTGGGACAGACTTCACTTTAGTACCAACTGCCAGCCAGGGAACAATCGTTGACTTCGGCGGATATTACCGTGTAGATGATATTCCACTTGGGGAAACGGTGATCACATGGACAGCTGAGGATGATTGTGGAAATACCTCCACATGTGCATACACGATAACTGTAATAGATGCCATTCCTCCTGTACCGCTTTGCGATCTGCATACCATCGTGAGCCTGACGAATGACCCCATAGACTACGGTCTTACAAAAGTTGCTGCAGAGGTATTTGACGATGGGAGTTATGACAACTGCGGGCCTGTGACTTTCGAAGTGAGGAGAATGACGAGCTGTATTGATTTTGATTGGACGACTGGCGGTGCCTGTGTGGATGAAATTGCAAATGGACTTGTCACAGCGGTGGATAAAGGAACTTCATTCAGGCCATGTGTCCCTTTTGCATGCTGTGACGTAGGTACTGGTCCAATCATGGTGGAACTCAAAGTGATCGACGCGTCCGGCAATTCAAATAGTTGTATGGTTGAGATTGAGGTGCAGGATAAGTTGGGCCCAACAATTACGGCGCCACCGACAGTCGTGCTGAGTTGCGATTATTGGTTTGCCGCTGAAGAGACCAATGGATTTGTGCCTCTGGAGGAAGACGTATTGACATCGGAGTTTGGCCGTGTACTGGACGCATTTGACTATGGGCAAGATGACCGGGAGTCAATCGTGATCAATGATCCCGGAAATGAAGAGGTGTCACAACCGCATAACTGGGGCATAGAGGGATGGGCAGATGATAATTGTGATGTGGAGATTACTGTGAGAGTCAAAATTTGGGATGACTGCAGTGGTGACAATCTTCCGGCGGGAGCACCAAGTCAGTATGCAGTGAGACTTGTAGAACGCACGTTTCTGGCAAAAGATGCACAGGGCAATAGTAACACCGCGGTACAGCGAATCTGGGTAGTGGACTACGATCCGTTTTATATCTCCGACTTGACTTGTGTTAATCTGGATCCACATGACGGCGTCATATGGCCATGCGATGAGGTGTACGACAATTGCCCTCAAGACGGAATACCAGTCAACTATCCGACGGTATTTGATGATAACTGCAGTCTTATCGGGGTGACTTTTGAGGATGCACGTTTTGACTTCGTAGAAGGAGCGTGCTACAAAATACTTCGTGAGTGGACTGTGATAGACTGGTGTCAGTATGAGCCATACCCTGAAGAACAGGGAATCTGGAAATATACTCAAGTCATTAAAGTCATCGATAGCCACGGGCCGGAGTTTGAAGTTGTACCGCCGTTCCAGTCGGGTCAGGTGACTTTTTGTGTATTGGACAGCAACATTTCGTTGCCTGCAAACAATCAGGTCTTCCTGGGTGAGAACAATCCACTGGCAACGAGTTGCAGTGTGCATGTAATTCTGGAACACCGAATCACAGAAATGTGCAGTGAAAGTGTGGAATACGATGTGAAAATCTATTTGAACAATGCCACACCTTATTTACAATTGGTGAATACAACGGTGGTGCCTGTGGATAGCAATGGAGTAGCAAATCTGACTTTTGACTCAAGAGCATCAGCAACCCTTGGTGTGCGTCTCAACGGACTTCCTTACAATGAAAAGTACTGTGATCCGGTGATTGGCGGACAGAAGGACTATCACCGTGTCGTGTGGTCTGTGGAAGATGGGTGTGGCAATGTCAGCACTTATGAGTACCTCATGCGACTGGAGGACTGCAAGGCACCGAGTCCAGTCTGCCTGGGCTTGAGCAGCGTTGTGATGCCTACTGTTGGTGAGGTTACGATCTGGGCGGCAGACTTCAATGCGAGCAGCTTCGACGATTGTACACCTGCAGCAGATCTGGTGTTTAGCTTTAGTGGTACTGAGTATGCACCGAGCAGAACATTTGACTGCGAAGCGATCGATGAGAATGGGTCACCGAGCTTTCTTGTAGAAATATATGCGGCTGATGCGGGCAATGATCAGGATTGCAATGGCACGATCACATGGGACGAAAGGAATAAGGACTTCTGTACAACATTTATCGTGATCGATGACAATGAGGGAACCTGCGGAGACAGCACTATGGCTGGTGGACTCATAGAGACTGAAGAATTGGAATCTGTAGAAAACGTTGCGGTGACCATGATGGACGAGTTAGGAATTGTCACACAAACAATTGTGACAGACGGAAGCGGCACATACGCCTTTGTAAATCCACTCTTGTCTTATACTGTCGAGCCGAAACGAGACGACAATGACGTGAACGGTGTGAGCACTCTCGACCTTGTGCGCATCCAAAAACATTTGCTTGGCATCGAATTATTTACAAGTCCGTACAAACTGATCGCAGCGGATGCAAATAATAGTGAAAGTGTCACCGCCCTTGACCTTGTCGAAATCCGCAAGCTGATCCTGGGATTAGACCTGGAGTTTCCACGCAATGAAAGTTGGAGATTCGTCGATGCTGGTTTTGCTTTTGTTGACGAAAATCAACCCTGGCCATTTGATGAGTTTATCGAACTACAGGGAGGTTTCAGTATGGATGAAGACTTCATCGCCGTAAAGATTGGAGATGTCAATGGTACGGTATCCGCAAATGCGTCGGAGATAGATGTCCGTGAGCCTCGTGAAATCCTTACGTTAAGAGCTCTTGACAGATCAGTAAGTCTTGGAGAAGATGTAATTGTAGAAGTCAGGGCACAGGAATTTGTTTCGATTTTGGGTTACCAGTTCACATTGCGTACTGAAGGTCTGAAGCTGATGTCTGTAGATGCTGGCACAGTGGGTATGGATGTGTCTCACGTTGGTGTGCACAAAAATCACATGACCGTGAGCTGGAATCGCACTACCGGGCTAACTGCGCAAGACGGAGAAGTCCTGTTTTCACTGCACTTTGTGTCGACGATGGAGGGGCAATTGAGTGATATGATGTCTATGGGATCGGAAATCACAGAAGCCGAGGCCTACAGGGAGGCTGGGCTAGATGCCGAGATCATGGATGTCGAGCTTGCTTTTGCTGACAGACCTGTTGTACTTACAGACGTTGAGTTTGCTCTGCATCAGAATGAGCCAAACCCATTCAGGGAGATGACTACGATAGGCTTTACATTGCCTGTTTCCATGGCTGCGAAGGTGACAGTATTTGACATGATGGGCCGGATCGTAAAAACTCTTGAAGGTGAATATGATGCGGGATACAATGAAGTCAAATTATTCCAGCAAGACATCGGAACCAGTGGTGTCTATTACTATAAACTCGATGCAGATGATTTATCATCGAATGGAGCTATGCACCTGTCCGCTACTAAAAAGCTGATATTAGTTGAGTAGTGAAGAAATAATCAAAAAAGGAAAAGGTCTTGCCTTCTGGCAGGGCCTTTTTTTTACGTACGCCAGGCAGGTCGCATGTCTAGTGGGTGGAATTTCCGTGTTAAACCCGGTAAGGGGAAGTTACGTTTATCAAAGAAGCCATCCCATTATCCGGGATGGCTCCTTTTTAATTCTATTATCAATTCAATGCCGCAATGGAATTTTCAACCAGAGTCATGGCGTAAGTAAAGTTGTGAATTCCATAACTCTTATCTTCTTCGAGATACAAGTAATTCCATAAAGCGCCCACTTCAACAGGTTTCCATGATCCTGGAGTAGCTCTATCAGATCCAAACTGGAATGACAGAATGCCGATATCAGTGAGTGCAATCTTCAAGCCGCCAAGCGCCGCTTCAAGTTCTGCCTGAGTCTCTTCTTTCAACACGAGAAGTGCAGCCTGATCGCTGTGACATGTGACACATGCATTGAAGTTTAACACCCCATCTTCTGATTCAACACGGAATGTGTGTCCTCCGGCATCCCGACCTTTGGTAGCCTCAGCCATGTGACATTCAATACAGCCGGTACCTACGAGCAGGGTGCTGTGATTTGAATTTGTATAGCCCTCACCGACCTCATAAGAACTAGATCCCGTAAACAACGCTCCCTGAGAGCCGTGATGTGGTCCCCAAAACGGGCTGGTGATGGTCACAGAATCAGTGTCAGCAAGATCTGGAATAGCTGGTGTGACCAGACGTGCCTGATGGCAGTTTAAACAAATGTTACCCAAGCCAATATCTTTTGTTTCTCCACCAACCCAAAGTGTCACCGGATCTGACGACGTGAAATCCCAATCGGCGTCGGTATAGGTTTCATGGACCTGGTGGCAAGTGTAGCAGTTTGGAGGAAGCGGATCCTGGATGACATCAGCTGTTTCCATTTCACCGGTCTTAATTCTCTCAACAAATCCCTGGCTTGTATGGCATACAGCACATGCCGGGTCGTTCCTTTCATTATGACCTCCCATATAGTGCACGGAATTTTCCCATTGATACACTTTTGCTGCAATCAGCTGGCTGTTGTCATGGCATTGCATACAATTTTCAGCGCCATTCTGACCGTCCTCGCCAGCTACACCTTGAGGGCCTTCCGGGCCTGCCGGACCCGTATCTCCCTGACAAGCAACTAAGCCCAAGGCGAATAGAATGACAAAACTTTTTAGCCAAAATGAAAGTGTTTGTGTTTTCATAGTTAGTTGCTCTTTAGTGATAAAATTTATGAACGTTTGAATATAATTCAGTGATAGAATTACATAAATCAAGGCACAACAATGCTGATCAGGATCAATTCTTAATTTGATTGTGATCAGCCTTTAGCATGATTGAGATCAGCCTGAATTATAAGATCACCGACTTCAACTACCTATCTTACGACTTCAAAATATCAAGCTAGTATGAAATCTACCCTCGTCACACTCATTTTTACACTGCTCGCCTTTACTCAGTTATCCGCTCAAACTCAATATGATGACATCCTCCAGGAATACTTCAATGTAGATGGAAATGGAGCTGCAGCTATTGTCACAAAGGGCGACAAAGTGATTTACCAATCTGCAATTGGAAAAGCCAACCTGGAACTGGACGTTGATATGACTCCTGAGCACATCTTCCGGATAGGATCGATCACAAAGCAGTTTACAAGTACAGCCATCATGATGCTCCACGAGCAGGGCAAACTCAATGTGCGTTATGCGATCACAGATTATTTGACAGATTATCCGATGAATGATCAGCTCATATCGGTCGAACATCTTCTCACACACACGTCGGGTATTCAATCGTATACGGACATGCCGGGATTTATGGAAAAGGAAGTCCGAATGGACCTCACGGTATCGGAGTTGATCGATGTATTCAAAAATGAGCCGATGAATTTTGACCCGGGATCAGACTGGAGATATAATAACTCGGGATATATCCTCCTCGGAGCAATTATTGAAAAGGTGTCAGGTGAGACATATGAAGATTATATCGAGACACATATTTTTGATGCACTTGGGATGCATTCTTCTTATTACGACCACAATGAAGAAATCGTAGAGTTGAGAGCCACCGGCTATCAACCTGCGGAGGGAGGGTCGATCGTGAATTCTGATTATATCAGCATGACATTGCCCTATGCAGCGGGGTCACTGATGAGTACTGTAGGGGATCTCAATAAATGGAATCAGGCCATCATGCATGGAGAGCTCATTTCCAAAGAATCCATGAACCGTGTATTTACGCCTTATGTACTGAATGATGACAAAGTCACTGACTATGGATATGGTTGGTCGATATCGATGATAGGAGGCAAACCATCATATGAGCATGGAGGCGGGATTTTCGGTTTTCTGTCAATGGGCATCTATGTCCCAGAAGAAGACGTCTATGTGGCAGTCCTCTCCAATTGCACTTGTCAGTCTCCGGATCAGGCGGCACTTCGGATGGCTGCCCTCGCCAGCGGTGTGTCAATGGAATTTGAAGATATTGAGGTGTCCGAAGCGGCATTGCAGGAATATGTGGGGGTATATGACATTGATGATTCAGATGACAAACGTGTTTTTACCGTCACGGACGGAAAAATATACTCGCAGAGAGCAGGTGGTCAGGTGTTTCAGGTTTTTCCCTATGATAAAGACAAGTTTTATTACGAAAGCAGGACAACTGTGGCATTTGACCGGGATGATGCTGGCGTTGTAGTTGGTCAGACCGTGACGGGAAGCTCTGGTAAGGGGATTTATGCGATCAGGACTGACGAAGAGATAGTAGTTGCGGAGATCGTTGAAGTAAGTAAAGCGGTGCTTTCAAATTATATAGGAAATTATCAGTTGATGGAGGGCTTCGATATAGAAATTTCAGTTGTGGGGGAGGACCTTGTCGCGCAGGCTACCGGGCAATCGGCAATTACTCTGGTTCCACATTCGGATTATAAATTTGTATTCACACCTGCGGGGATTGCGATTGAATTTCCAGAAGACAACAAAGGAGAGGCTCAGGAGTTTCTTCTGATACAAGGAGGACAGAGGTTAACGGCAAAACGGAAGTAACAGTTCGTACTTATTAGTCTTTACAAGAAAGATTAAAGCAAAACTCACGCACGCACAAAAATGTAACTCCTGTAATGTCATTGATTCAGGTACAGAAATTCATGCTAAAAAATCACGTAATTAATTCATCTCATAGCCAATGAGGTACTATTTCAGCCAATTCAAATTGATACTCTTTCTATTGTGTATCAGCACGCATATTTGGGCACAACCGGTCGAGTACGACATTGAATTGGGAAAACACTACTCTCAGGCAGTCGAATCACAGATGGGCGTGTACAACGATGCTAAACTCACAGCATTTATTGCCTCAATCGGTGAAAAGCTGGTAAAAGAGTTGGGAGATCAGCCATTTGAATACTCGTTCAAAGTGGCCGATACTGACGTCACCAATGCTTTTGCCTTGCCGGGTGGGTTTACATATGTCACGCGTGGTCTTCTTGCGCTTGTCAATAACGATAGTGAGCTGGCAGGTGTGATGGCGCATGAGATCATCCATGTGGACAAAAGGCACTCGGTACACCAGATGCATCGAAGTGGAATTCTCCCCGGTCTCCTAAGATTGCCCGGACAGATAGTCGGCGCATTTAGCCCGACAATCGGCAGCCTTCTCCTGGCACCAGTAGATATCACCGCCGCGGCCTTTAGCGCAAATTACAGCAGGTCACACGAAAAGGAAGCAGACAAGGAGGGAGTCGTACTGGCAGCGAAGGCAGGTTACGATCCAAATGGATTGACGACTCTCCTCGGGAATCTTGCTGCGGAGGCAGAGCTATTGACAGGCGAGGCGGAGAAGGCTAAACTGCTTGATGATCATCCAGTTACGGACAAACGCTTAAAGTATCTTAGTAAGGAAATCGGAAAAATTGAGGATGTAAATGTCGTAGTGAGTACGCATTCAGTACTGGACTTGATAAATGGAATGACTTACGGCCAGAATCCGGAGCAAGGTGTCATCATAGATAATAAGTTTATGCATGCCGATATGGACCTTTTTATGCAATTTCCAACGGATTGGCAGACTGCCAACACGCCTGTCTTTGTCGGTGCCGTTCAGGAGGAAGGGAAGGCAATAGTGGTACTTGCAGTAACAGATGATGTACATTCTCCAAAAGAATATTGCGATACGCTTGTGAGCAAGATTCCTGCTGAGTACGCATCAATGATTACTGAGAATAAAGCAATCGAACTCAACGGCTTTTCTGGCCATTCTATCATGCTTGTTGATAAAAGCAGTACTGACGCTGTCTATTTGCACGTAGTTTGGCTGAATGTTGGCGCGAATGTTTTTCAGCTGTCAGTCTATGGACTGGATGGGCACCGGGAAGCACTCGAGTCGTCACTAAATTCCTTCAGACGCCTGAGCCAGGATGAAAAGAATGGAATCCAGATTCAGCGTATTGAAATCATAGAAGCGCAATCTGGTGAATCCCTGAAAGAAATATCAAAACGCACAGGAAATGTGCTGGATATCAAAACAACCGCAGTGATCAACGGTGTAAAAGAAGGATCGAAATTTGAAAAAGGGCAGAAAGTGAAGGTCGTAAAGGAAAGCCCATACGTGACAAATTAATGCCCGTTTTCTTTACATCATCTTAAGCGCCTTCACAAAAAATGTAAGGGTGAAAGGTAGTGCTACCCAGAAAAATGAGTCGATATACTTCAACAACAAAACCAGAATAATTGCACTGATCAGGAACCACAGCCAATCTAATTTGCTGTAATTTACTTCTCCGGCTCCTGGATCACGTACGCGTTGTTCTTCCATGTTTGTCTGTTTGAATTCTCGACGGGGCAAATGTACTCAGATTATTCGCTTTCATCATCACCAAGCGGAAGAAGATTGAGGACGTCATCGCCCTCATCGCTTCCAGCAGCATCGTCAGTATCCTCAACGATAATGGCATCATCCATAAGCGGATCGCCATCACCATCCCTGTCCTCGAATCCTTTCAGATTCCCATCGTCAGTGTCTTCAATCGAGTCGTCTGTGCCTACAACACGTGCTTTGCCCATAGCGTAGTCCCCATCCGCGTAGCTTGCTGCTTTGCTCCAGAAATCATCTTTGTCATCCAGTAGTGAGCCCTGATCTCTCAGTTTTTGATGTGTCGGAATATCTGCATATCCGTCGCCATCGGCATCCATAGCCTTGCGTTCGTCATCAATGGTCTTGTCCAAATCTTCGGCTTTTTTCAGCATTTCATCCATTGTCGTATTTACCTTGTCGGTCACTTTGTCCACAAGGTCTTTGGCCTTACCGGGGATATCTGCTTCTGCCACTTTCTCTCCGACCTCCTCTACTTTTTCCCACACTTTATCGCTCATGTCGACTGCCTTGTCAAGCGCCTCTCCTCCTGTTTTCTTTGCTTGCTCGAATGCTTCACCACCGGCCTTTTTCGCTTGCGCAAATTTTTCGCCTCCGGTCTTTGCGGCTTTTCTCATCGTTTCACTGATCGGGGTGACAGTTTCAGAATCAGCTCCGGACGGGACAAAATCATCTTCAGGTTTATCCCATGACGACGACTCAGTCTTTGAGGTGACATAATCTTTTGCCTTATCGAAAGCATCTTCGGCCTTGTCTGTCACTTCATCAGTAAACTCTTTTACTCTTTCATAACCCTCGGACGAGATATCCTGAATTTCCTTCGCACCCTTTTTCGCGGCTGATTTAGCTACGGCTTTTTTGGCCCAAAGCAATTTTTTCATGTCATCAATAAATCCCATATCGCGATCATTTTATTGAGAAGTTCGAACTAAAGAAACTACAAGTTACTGTACTCTATGACTTTTTCCTCAAACCATCTACATGCATCGACGGGGAGTCGATGAATGCACAGTCCACCGTAGCTTGAGCGAAGGTGGAGAGGAGTTGAGGAGTTGAGGAGTTGAGGAGTGTTTTCTATATATGATTGAGTAGAACACAGATTTGACAGATGATCACAGATACTTAATACAAAACGTTATCCTTTGCGTCCAGTAAAGTGAGAGCAGTATAAATCCTTGCGCCATTGCGGTTAAACCTCCTACACCTTCATTACTTTTATCAAATGAAAATCCCGGAATCCGAATATCTCATCACCACAATGCGCTCATCCGGTCCCGGTGGCCAGCATGCCAACAAGGTAGAAACTGCCGTGCAACTCCGGTTTGACATTCAGGCATCTTCCTTCAATTCTGAGATAAGGGAAATACTGCTCGCCCTAAACGATCGCCGTATCACAAAAGACGGTATCATCATTCTCAAATCCGATCGCTACAGAAGCCAGCTTAAGAACAAAGAAGATGTCATCGAACGGCTAAATCTCTTTATTGAGGAAGCCACAAAAGAAAAAAAGAAACGCAAAGCGACCAAGCCATCCAAAGGGTCAGTAAAGGAGCGCCTCGATCAAAAAACCAAACGTGGCAAAACCAAAGAGCTTCGCAAAAAAATAACTCCTTCCGATGACAACTGACAAGTATCACCATAACTCCACAAGTTGCATTACACCCTAAAAAGTAAGCACAGTACCCCCCTTGCGTCCTTGCGGTAAAACCACCATATACTTACAACCTAAATTGCCCCTTTATACGTAAATTACAACCCTCTAAAATTGAAAACATCATGCAAAAAATATTACTGATCCTGTTATGTGCCATGTGTGCATATATCCCAACCACAACAGCTCAGAAATCAAAAAAGAAATCTGACAAAAAAGAGCAGATCGAAGAGACTGAAGAGGAGAAATCCTTGCTCGAGAAGACATCGTTTTCGGGCCTTAAGTTCAGAGAACTAGGCCCTGCGCTCACATCCGGTCGAATCTCGGATTTCGCAATGCACCCAGACAACAGCAAGGTCTACTATGTCGCGACGTCATCCGGTGGTGTTTGGAAGACAGAGAATGCGGGCACCACTTTTGAACCAATATTTGACTCCCAGGGGAGTTACAGCATAGGCGTTGTGACAATTGACCCATCCAATCTGAATATCATCTGGGTCGGGACCGGAGAAAATA
>QMOR01000067.1 GCA_003648285.1 Bacteroidota bacterium | reverse complement strand
TCCATCAAGCGGAGTAAAGCCCTGATTCATATTACCAGCCTTATATACAATATACTTCAGTTTAGGCGTACCTGATCCCGAAACACGTTGAATTTTGATATTTGTTGTAGTTGGATTTACTACGTAAAATGGCATAATCTCTACTGGATCAGCACCGATGTTATTCTTGTTAAATCCATAAATTGGCACTCCGAAATCGTCAGCTAGAAAAATATCAAAATCACTTGCTGCACCGGGTGCACCATCAATTGAGTAAAAACTATCCTCCCATTGTAAGACAATGAAGAATTCTCCAACACCCAGATCAATGTGTTGCAAATTATTACCCCCACCGAAATCGTGAAATCCCCCAAGGTCATTGTAAGTTGCAGAATAGGCCCTGTCACTGAAATTACCTGCGGAAGTGTAATATTCTACTCCCTGAGCAGTCACAGAATCGATGGCCTTGGAAACGAGACCAGGTCCAAAAAATGGCTGAGTCGGCTGTGTGATGTCATCCGTTATAATGTTGCAACTATCGTTAAACCATAAATCTACAACGGCTTCTGCCATTGGTCCGGGGCCTTCAAATGCCGTATGGAAGTAAATCTCCGCGGCAGGTGCTACACTGTGCACAATTTGAGCCATGGCACGTCCTTCATCAATACCAGGGCCGAATGCAAGCGGAAGATCCTTAACAACAACAACCGGTTGCGGGTATACATGGTTTGAATCACCTGGCAAGAAGCCGGCATCAACATCTACTGAGGCGTCACCAGCTCCTCCCTGATCATAACTGTCAGACAGGATTCCAACCCTGGTTCCTGATCCGTCCAGACCATAACCAAGTCTTGTCAAATATGTTTCCTGCGCAAAATCACCCTGGTTGGGAAGTGCGCTACCTGTCACCGCGATAAAATCACTATTGGTTTGAGAAGGAGAGGTCTGCTGTACAAAATTGATAAACTCCTGATGTGCCACTGTCGTGTCCAGGTCAATCAGATCAGCAATTGGGAAAAATAGTGTAAGAAAATTACTTGGCGAACTGGTCGATGTGAATCCGTTGTAAATGATACTGGTTAAGGAGACGTAATTGTCCAGAATGTCCAGTGCACCGTTGTATCCAGCCACATTGTCAATGAAATTTACATCAATAAGCACGTCACTTGTATCCAGACTGAAAATGAATAACTCGTCAAGAAGGTTCTCATTGACGTTACCAAGTAACAGTGAAATGAGGCCAGGGCTTACGATATCACCCTCGCCCTGATAGCCAGGAAGGATATCGGGATTTGGTTCGGCACACGGTCCACCGGATTGACAATCGCAATACAGTTCAACCGCATCACAATCTTCCGGATTTGGAAATGAACCAGTCGTCGAGCCTGAAGCACAATAATTAATACCTGAGCCCCACGTTGCATTATTGGAGATACTTCCATTTTGAGCTTCGATATTTCCGTCTGTACCACTGATGTTGCCACTGGAATTGTTATTCCAGTCACCAGATAAAAGTCTTACGCAGGCACTATCAAAGGATATATTTCTCACATTTATTACATCACCTACACCTATTTCAAAATAGCCATTGGTCAAGTTGACAGTTCCGTTGTTGTCGACTTGTCCATTATTCATGTACAACGATCCATCCGACAATGTTAAAATTCCGTTTGGACGCAATTCAAAATCGGCATCAGTAAGCGTGAGTTGCCCACCCTCAAACATCTTCAATTCACCTTTTCGAATTGAAATAGCTGAACCTGTCAGACTGACTTCATGTTTGATAAAGACTTCGGTGAAATTCTTGATGATTGGATTTGGGATACCAAAGTCATCCCATGTGGAGGCGTCATTCCAGTCACCAGCCTGTACCGTAGTGTGGGTGTCCTGTGCCGTCAAATTTGTGGAAGAAACGAGCAATCCAAGTAGGATTACAGCTGCAGAAAATAGTCTGCTCTTGGTTTTTGAATAGTTAGTGCTTGTTAAAAAATCAGGTGCAATACAGGCATAGAGCCCTGCACACAAAAGTGACAAGAGGGGGAGTCTCATTTTTTGGTTGTTTGAGTGTTAGTGATGCAATGGTGCAAAGTACGTATTTCGCTGCAATATGCCAAATAGCACTTTGTGATATGCTCTTCAACATATCAGTGTACTCAATGGTTCAAATGTTCCTGATATAGGTTGAAATGTTGTCAGGCCATTAGGCAGGAATCAGTAGTTAGACGGCAATGGACGGAGAGCTACGATAGATTGGAAATCATGCGATCCTGGAATCAAGAATCCAGAGCTACCTTAAATTGACTTAAGGTGCCCCTATATTATATATTATTTTGATATTCAATTGAATATCAAAATGTCGTGGTGATCCCATCAGGATTCGAACCTGAGACCTACTGCTTAGAAGGCAGTTGCTCTATCCAGCTGAGCTATGGGACCATCTTGCTTTTATATATTCTTTACCCGAACCTGACTTCAAATACTTCTCTCTTGTACGCGCCTGACCTACGGTTTCATACTCTTCAGTAAAAAACAATTGCCATGGCCGATATCCTTTCGTTGATCGGGTTCGTCCTGCATTGTGTTCTTTTATCCTATTCGAAACATCCTTTGACATTCCAACATAGAAGCGCCAATGCAATTTGCTTTTTAACACATAAACGTACTGCACTTTCATTTCATTCAATCCGCAGTTGCTCCCTGCCTGCCGGCAGGCAGGTATCCAGCTGAGCTATGGGACCATCTCAAAACGGAGCGCAAAGTTAAGATTTCATGACGAATATGATATATGCGGGGTGTTTTATGTTGATTAACACTATCGCAACTCCGGGTATATAGCCATGTATGAATAATAAACGCACGCACGATCAGCTTCTCAGCGCCCTGGCCATCGCCAGTTGGTTGCTGGCATATCTCCTCACCGGTAGGCTCGCATGGCACTGGATATCACCAGAAAGCTTTGGTGCTGTAGTTGCCTACATCACAGCTTGGTTGATACTCGGGTACGTCGTACAAACAGTCCTGTTTTTGAGCGTGAGCCTGATCGCGCGAGGGCTTGGTTCAAGCACCAAATGACATCTCTCCACGACTGACTCGCATCACCTCCAAGACAGTCCAGAATCATTGATTATCACAGGCCTTTTCTCCAACTTTAATACATTGGAAATTGTTTCTAATCCAGAGGTGGGCGGCTGCCAGATGGTAGTAGTTTCTCCTCGCACGGATGAATTCTCCCGCATTAACCACTAAACTTTAGATTATGAAAAATTTCATTTTTGTACTACTCGGGTTCGCAATAATGGGCCTGATGGTATCATGCGAGAAAGACCAGGAGGCGCTACCGGCATCCCAGGAAACACTTATTCAGTATATCGCCCAGGCAGGTGATGTTGACATGCTTGCACCAGAAGATGTGCCAACGCAAATCCACAATTTCATTGAAGAGAATTTCCATCCCTATCAGATCGAAATGGCTTTCCATGCACGTGGATTAGGCTATGAGATGATGCTGGAAAACGGATTGTGCATATTCTTTGATAACAATGGCGGTCATCTCAATCATGATGGCATACACAACGACTGGAGCAACTCTCACCGGGGGGACTATCATTGCATGATGGGTGACACTCTGGATGTTGACATGATCCCTGAACTTGTGCAAACCTTTATCGCTGACAACTATCCGGATCTCACAATACGTTATTTTGTATTAAAGCCGAGTGGAAAGCTCTGTGTGGAGTTAGGTGATGATCTGATTCTGATGTTCGGTACTGGCGGGGAATTACTCACTGAGTGCCAGGCTTTTTCAAATGGAATGGGCAATGGAGGTGCTCATCACAGGCACAATCATAAATTCGGGACAAGTTCAGGAGGTCAGTGTGACAGCACAATGGTACAGACGGGAGGAAATCCCGGACATCCAATGCATCCGGGTAACCAAGGCAACGTCATGGGACATGGATATGGCGATGGAGGTATTGGTCCATGCTGGGGTGGTACATCGATTCCCCTTACCGACCTGCCTGCCGACATCACAAATTATCTTGACCTGAACTATCCGGACGTCGAATTACTGTTTGCAATGCAAAACTTCAATGGTTATTATATGCTCAGACTAGAGGACTGCGTGCGATTAGTTTTTGACGAAAACGGTGTTCTCTTATTCGATAGCGGGAATTAAGAAATCAAATCTGTCTAATGATATGCCGCATGACATTTTCAGCCATGCGGCATTTTTTATTCTTGAATTTGAATATTACTTCAAGGATTTATTCAAAATCAATTATCCCGGTTTTCACAGTTGATTCGTTTCCCAGCGTATGCGTCCAGGCCAGCATAAGTCCATCTTTCGTAGTCTCAAGAACGGGAAACCCACTACTTCGCGCTGCATCGGTTTCGACGAGGGTTGATTTACTCAATACCTCTCCGTCCTTATCTACGTGTGCTCCAATGATATACGCTCCTTGATCTCCATTTTCAAGCCAGGTGACATACGTGGTTTCATTTTCCAGAATAGCAATATCTACACGGCCCATTGTCCCTCCATTGTCAATGCGCACGGGCTTCGAAAAAGAAGCGCCAGCATCCCTTGAAAACGCGATGACTAGTTTTGGCTCCTTTCCTGCCTCCGTGTGCCCTGCCAAAGCCACAAAATCGTCTTTGCAGCAATCGCCGGACCATTTACCGGACAACCGGACTACTCACATGGCATTGGATATCACCGGGATCTTTTGCCGCTGTACTTTTATTTATCGCGGCTTGGCTCGTCTTCGGTTATTTAGTGCAACCAACTCTTTTTCTGACAGTTACGCTTATCGGAAGGGTAATGCTTCCACTCGCTAAATGATAACTGGCAGATGAGTGTTCGAAGAATATTGGGCAATTGATTCGAATCATGTGAAGAACAAACCTCGGTCATCAATTTGAGCCATGTTTGCCCGTTGATTTGCACTATCATATCAGGTAAATCAACAGGAGGGTCTGTTGGTGCCCCTGATTGTGAAACTTGTTCTTTTTTTATATACGATCAAATTTTATTGTCATGAAAAATGTCCTGTCTGTATTGCTAGCATTAGCAATAATTGCCCTGACCGTATCTTGTAACAAGGATAATGCGGTGCCATTGGGGCCAGAGGAAGCTCTTATCGAAAACATTACTACAGCTAACCTAGTAGATCTATTAGCTCCTTCAGACGTACCATCACAAATAAATGGTTTTGTAGTGGCGAATTTCCATCCTTATCAAATCGAAATGGTTTACCAGGCAAAAGGATATGGTTATGAAGTGATGCTTGAAAACGGCATGTGCGTTTTCTTTGACAATGATGGTTCGCATATTGATCACGATGGCATACATGACGATTGGAGCAATATGCATGGCGATGATTACAATTGTATGATGGGAGATCACATGGATATTGATATGTGCCCGATGAATATTCAGAATTTCATTCATGATAATTACCCCAATCAAGGTATTCGCGAATTCGTAGTAAAACCAAGTGGAAAGCTTTCGGTTGCACTGAATGACGAAACTGTTTTGATGTTTAATCCAACGGGTGAGTTGGTTACAGAATGCCAGTTAAATTTTGGTGGAAACGGTATGGGCATGGGCAATAATGGACATCACATGCACGACCACGGATTTGGAATAAATGCATCAGGACTTTGTGACAGCATCGGAAATCCGGGTGGCAATCACCCATGGGGTTCTGGCAATATGATGGGTCATGGAGGCCAAAATGGAGGTCAAAACGATGGAGCCTGTTGGGGTGGTGAATCTATCGAACTCGGCGATATTCCAGCGACAATCGCTTCTTACATCAATCAAAATTATCCGGAATCAGAAGTGCTCTTCGTGATGCAAAGCTATCACGGCTATTACATGATTCGTCTTGAAGACTGTGTGAGATTGGTTTTTGATGAAAATGGCAACCTGCTTTTTGACAGTGGGCACTAATTCATAAGATCTGTAAAATTAAATGCTGCATTGATGTATTGATGCGGCATTTTTTTATTTACTCAAACCCAATCTGTTGAATGGTATAAGCCCAGTTTTCACACTAGTTGTTGATGAACTGACTTCAGTCCAGGCCAGCATCAAGCCATCTTTTGTACTTTCCAGTACAGGGAAACCACTACTGCGAGCCGCATCAGAATTCACCAAAGGGGTTTTATCTATTATAGCCCTGTGAGCGTCGACATGGGCGCCGATTATAACCGCGCCTTGTTCTTGATTTTCAAGCCAGGTGACAAACGTCGAACCATCAGAAAGTATAATCACGTCTACCCTACCCATGGGACTCCCGTTATCAATCCGAATCGGAATAGAAAAAGTGGCTCCGGCATCTCTTGAATAAACGAGCTGAACCTTGGGCTCACTATTGGCCTCACTATGCCATGCCAATGCCACAAAATCACCTTTTGCAGCAATTGCTGGTCCATTTACCGGACAGCCTGCAATTTTCCAGCCATCATGATGAACTGTCTTGGGTTCGGTCCACCCGTCCGCTTGCTCTCGTACAATATAAATATCTCTGATCTCGTCATCAGAACGGTCCCGATAGACGACCACAATACCCTGAGAAGTCATCGCAGCATCTGTCTGGCAGCAATCACAAGTTTTCGTATCAAGTTCCACCTCATTGTACAAATTTCCATCTCTGTCAAATTGCGCTCCACGGATAGTCATCGCCCCGTGATGTCCATGTTCACCGTCTGCCATAGCATCACCTTTTGTATTTCTACCATCAAGCCATGTGGCAAACAATCGATCCTCAGAAACAGGAACCATCGTAACAAAACCATGCTCAGCGGCGATGCTATCTCTATGTATGATAAATGATTCATCCCAGGTATTTCCCCCATCATTTGACTGAGCGATACGTACATCATAGTCAAATGTTCCTTTGTCACTTTTCTGTAACCAATGACCTGCCATTGCTTTGTCTTGACCGGAAAACACAGCCATCGATGGAAAGTCTGCCCAATTGACAAACCAATCGCCACCCTGAGCAGCTGTTTTTGTCTTTGACCAACTTCCATTTTCATACACTGAAAACATCAGTGCATCTGTTGTGTCATTCAGGAATCCAACCCATGACAACAGAGGACGGCCATCATCCATCACAAATAAATTAGGTTGGGCACCTTCGCCCGCCGGGCCCGTCAAAATAGTCATAAGTGGTCCATCGAAGCTTTTAGATGTTTCACCACAACCCCATATCATAGCTGTACTCAGAACCAATAATATCAATTTCATAATTGCGTCTTCTCAAAGCAAAAAAGGGGCGTTGAACACAACGCCCCTCCTTATCAAATTTACAGAACTATAATAAATCCTTGTCTAGTGGTTATGCCCGTCATGATCTCCACTATCTTTTTCCGTATTCTCAACATAAGCCATACCACATTTGGGACAAGTCCCTGCTTTATCACTTCCACTTCCTTCGCAATGCATCGGGCAGACATAATCCGATGTATACTCCGGGCCGCGGTCATCAGCCTGCTCGGTGGCCTCTTCAGCATTTGAACCCGACCCACCACAGGATACAACAGTCATCGCTCCTGTAGCCAGGAATACTAACATTAAAATCATTTTCAAATTCTTCATTTTTATTCTATTAAAGTTAAATAATCTATTATTTCCAAATCTCAATTTTTGATAAACAACCTATTTTATCACATCGTGTTGCAATAATATCCTTGTAAGTCAATGTTTATGTCCCTGGGGAGGTCTTTGAGCTGCAACCTGCACCTGCTTATTCTTATAATTCTTTGTAATCGTATCCGTATTTGTACCACATTTCAGCATTTTATCTCCGAAATATGGGTTATTTATTTCAGTCATGTTACTGATCCAATCCGCCCCATTGTTCTCATTTGCCATTGGGCAGTGCTGGACATAATATGTCTCGTTGGGAATCCCAAATACTTTCACGGATCGGATTAACGCCTGAGATAAAAAATCGAATTGAGTTCTCTGCAGTTCAACATCCTCTATTTCGGCAATTTTCGCAGAATGTCCCGTCAACGCCCCCATTTGATCCATCCAATACATATGGGCATCACCCTTTAATAAAGCCATGTCGACAGCACCCAGTGCATCCACGAGTGGAGCTATTGACCTCTTGGCCAATCCAGCATCAGTTGCCACAAATGCATCCTTAAGCCCAAGATATGCCTCAAGTACCACTGCAAGTTGTTGTTTAAACTCCACTGGTGTCGTTCCAGTATAATCAGGCAAATGATCGGACGCATCTCCACCTTTCATAGTAACATTTCTATTCATCATACTGGCCTGATTATTGAGCTGAGCTGCTGCGTCGATAGAAAAATTACCATTCGTCACAACTTCTTCACCGTCTTCCAGACCGCTCACAATAACATAGGATGTACCGATTGCGCTTCCAAGTTCTATTTCGCGATATTCAAAACTAGGGATTTCTGCATCCGTTTGTTTAACATACACCACCGACCTTTTACCTGTCCACAATACTGCAGTTTTTGGAACCATTATATTATGAACTGACGATGCAGACTTTTTTAACGTTCCGTATACAAACATTTCAGGCTTTAATTTATGACCCTTGTTATTAATCTCGATGCGTAATGCAGCAACTCTGGAAACAGGATTGATAAAAGGATCTACGAATGTAATGCGCCCTGAAAATGATTTGTTCGGCACAGAAGGTGTATAAAAATCTATCCTGTCATTGAGTTTGACATTCGGCAAGTCCTCTTCGTATGCGTCAAACATTACCCACACGCGGCTCAAATCGACCATATCAAACAACGGTTCTCCACGCTTTACATAGTCACCAACAGCGATACGCCTGTTCGTGACGACTCCTGAAGCATCAGCATAAATCGTAAATGTCTCTTTGACCTCTTGAGTCTCTTCAATTTCCTTGATAACATTTGGAGATATCTTCCAAAATCTCAGCTTGTTACGTGCCGCTTCGAGCAAAGCAGGATTGACATCACTTAGTGCCATAGCCTCGATAAGTTCCCGTTGTGCTAGAATCAAATCAGGTGAATAGACAACAGCAAGAGCCGCACCGACCTTAACTTCTTCACCTGTAAAAGTGACAAAGAGCTGTTCTATCCTCCCCGGGATATGTGCCACCTGGCTCGACGACAATCTCTCATCTGCCTGCACCTTGCCTGTAAACCTCATAAGACTCACTTCTGATCCATCGCCCTCGCCTACTACGAATGTCTGGACATTCAGCAATTTTGCTGCTGCCTCGGTCATTTGAAGAACCAGTGGATCGTTGGATGTATTCCCATCGAGAAGAATCAGGTCCATCTCACAGATTGGGCATTGCCCCGGTTCATTTTGACGAATCTGTGGATGCATTGAACAAGTCCAGATTTCTTCTGCCCCCGTGACTCCGTCAGCATGACCTTCGTGACTCACTCCAGACTCTTCAACCCACTCACCTTGAGTAGACATTCCCGGAAATAGAAAATAACCTATTCCCAGACCGGCACCAACAGCCAGTATTACGATCACTAAAAGCTTTGTATTGTTCATAATGATGTATTTCTATTTAGATTTTATGTCTACAGACACTTTAATTTTATCCCAGGACACACTCAATGTTCCAGCACCATTTCCGTTATCTTTCACAGTATATTTCAGGTGCTCCATCGTCTCACTCAGCGCTTCGGACTTTACCTCTATTCTGGCAATATCCTTCGCGGCATCGTAGTCATCTGCCAAATGCATATCGTAAACAGAATTCAATATCACGATCCATTTGTCTTTGCCGGGTATCGTAAAAAATCCATACTTCCCTTTTTTAACAGCTACACCACCAAAATCAACATCAGTAGAAAAATCAACTGATGTTGCTTTGTGGGCTCCCGTTGACCAGACATTGTCATACGCTACCAAACCACCCCATATCACGCGACCTCGTACTCCTGGCGATGAATATTCGACATGAACATGTGTCTTACCGACATTTGCCATTGTTGTCTCTTTCGGGCTCAGCGGTTTTTTCTTGGTCGCATCCGGTTTCTTTTCTGTCCCACTCGCTTGCTCCGTGTGATCGTGCTCTTCAGTGGCTTCTGTACTGCTGTTTCCACAAGACATAATGAGCATCGCAGCGAAAAGTATATTTACTATCTTAAACATGATTATTTCTTTTTAAAGTAATGAATGAATTAATTCACGATATAAAGTTCTATCGCAGCTTTAGCCAAATGGCTCTTGACAATTGCATTCAATATTTTCAAATCATATTGAATCAATTCTGTCTCAAGGATTAATAATTCGTCGAATTTTTGTCCTCTTGCACTGTAATCAGCCTCAATAATATTGATGGCACTTTGTGTCAGTTGCTTTTGCCTGATGAACAAATCATGCCGTATTTTGGCATCATCATATTCCGCAAAAGCTTTTTCAATTCCCGCTGTAAACAATAAAAGTGCATTGGCGCGCTTATTATTGAGTACATCTATTTGTAATTCTTGTTCCCTTCTGACAGCACTATACTTCCTGCCATCCAGGGGAATAGAAATAGTTGCTTTGATCTGTACAATATCACGGCCATTACGCTCCGGAGAGGCATCTGTCCTCTCGTTGACAAGAATGTAATCGAGCCCAACGCCAAAATTCGGTTTGCTGTCAAAATCGCTCAACGCATTGATATTTCTCGATACTTCCTGTTCGAGTTCATACATGCGTAAAAGCGGATGATTTGCCACAATATTTGCCCGGAGTGAGTCTTTGTCAAAAGCCAATATCGCTAGTGTCAGACTATCACTCACAAGCACTTCAGTTTCCAATTGCCTGTTGAGCATTTGATTCATTTCCACCTGAGGATTGATTCTGGACGTTTCAATAAGTGCCAAATCCTGATTGAGCTCTTCGATCTTGATTTGCACCCTCAACACATCTGACGCACTTGCCATACCGCTTTCGAGTTTCGATATTGCAAGTCTCTCCAAAGCCTTTAGCACTTGAATATTCCTATTGATTATAGCCCTTTTCGTCTCTAACTCGTAGAGCTTAAAGTAGGCCACCTTCACACCGTAACTGAGCTGCAATTCCGCAGTACTCGTACGTTCGTTAAGCGCCATGGCTTTTGACGATTCTACTTTCGATCTGCTGTCAAGAGATCCGAACCATGGAAATTTTTGGGAAGCACTGAAGCGCACAATCTGTGGTCCGAGTCTGGTTTCTACAGGTAATGGGAAATATCCAACCCCGAATTCCGGATTAGGCAATGTACTCACCTGCACTGCGCGTTCGACAGAAGATTCGTACTCTCCTTGTGAAACCTTTAGCCCCAGATTATTTTCGTTTGCCATCTCTATTAATGTCGGCAAATTTTGTGCGTGGACATTCATTGAAAATCCAGCGACAAAGGCTAAAGCAACCATCCGAATAGGCATAAGCCTCTGTTTAAATTCATGCGTGTGATACCAAAAGGATACGCATCGGAGTATTCTGATTATTGTATTCATTCGGTTTCTTTATCTCGTTTATTAAATCTG
>QMOR01000066.1 GCA_003648285.1 Bacteroidota bacterium | reverse complement strand
GATATTGGGCTTGTCGATCCCCATCCCAAATGCGATAGTAGCACAGACGATCTGAAGGGTATCATTTTGAAATCCGCTTTGCACCGCCTGCCTCGTCTTCGCGTCCAGGCCAGCGTGGTATGCCCTTGCCTTGTAACCATTTGCCGCGAGCTTGTCGGCCATGCGCTCGGTACTCTTTCGGCTCAGGCAGTATATGATCCCAGCCCCATCCGGGTGCTCCCTGAGAAAATGGAGAATTTGCTCCGCTCTCTTGAGACCCGATTTGGCTTCTGTACTAATATTCGGTCTTTCAAAACTGGACAGGTATGGCTTGTCATTTTTGAGCCTGAGCTGCTTGATGATATCCGTCTGCGTGGCATGGTCGGCCGTAGCAGTGAGTGCGATCGTCGGCACACCCGGAAACTCATCCTTGAGTATCGACAACTTCACATACTCGGGTCTGAAGTCATTTCCCCACACCGACACACAGTGTGCTTCATCGATGGCAAACAGACTTATTTCCTGTCTCTTGATATACGCCAGAAACCCACTAGAAAGAAGTTTTTCAGGCGACACATAGAGCAACTTGAGCTCTTTGCGATCGATCGCAGCAAAGATCTCGGATGACTCACCACTATCAATATTACTATGGATCGCAGCCGCCGCCACATCCAGCTGCTTCATAGCGGTGACCTGGTCATTCATCAGGGCAATCAGGGGTGATATCACCACCGTCAAACCCTCATTGACCAGTGCGGGAATCTGGTAGCAAAGGGATTTCCCTCCACCGGTAGGCATGATGACGAGTGCATCATTTCCGTCGATGACAGAATTGATGACCTCCTCCTGCTGGCCGCGAAACTGGCTGAAGCCAAATATGTCTTTGAGTATGTGGTGTATTGTCATAAATTACTTCGCGCCCATCTGCTGCTCGATCCGCTCGAGTCGCTCGCTCAGTTCCTGGAGTTTGTTCAGGATCAGGATATGCGTTTTCTTCGCATCAATCCCGACTGGGCTTGCGTCACTGTGGATCACTTTTGCAATTTCGTCGTAGGTGCTCTTGTCGATTTCAAAGTTCATGTTAGTCAATTTGGTTGTTTAATTCAAGAAAGTCTCAAGATAGGATAATGGTTTGTAGTCTACTGGCTATTGTAGATGCGGGATACTGAATGAAGGGCACTTGTTTCTGGGATGCGGAATACTTGCCACCGTCAATTTGGCTGCAGGGTCTTGGTGATATGTATTGAAATATAACTGAAAACGAGGTGAAGTCTTTACCATTAATCCCTTCTAAAGGTATCGATGATGCTCAGGATATCCGTTTTGGCATTTTCGTCACCAATCAAATACGTCCCTATAAAGGCATAATACCCGCCCGAATCATTAAACACGATTGCCTGGTACATTTCCTTTTCATCGCCAACGCCTTTCAGCGCATACAGTCCATATCCTTTTAATCCATCGAGCTCAATCTCGTTTACTCCTCTTTCCTGGATAATCTGAAAATCATACGGGTACGATTTTACTCTTTCAATACAAAACTCCTTCTTATCCTGGATATCAACCTTGGCAAATGATTTATCTGTGGCGAGGATAATCCTTTCCGGGCTTTCTGTAGGAATAATACCATCTCTGCTAAAGAGCATCGCATTACCGACGACAGAATGAAACTGCAAACTTCCTTCAGACTCCCTTAAATTATAGTCAAGATCTCCTCTTGGATCTATTACGAGTCGCGTATTGACAACCGTCGACATGATGCTTTGCTTTATCCCCTCTCCAAGTCTGATTGAATCCTTGAGATAGACGCCATTTATCATCATTGTCATAGCAGAGTCCCCATAAATTAAAATCCACTTGGCAAATGTCAGGCTGTTAGCTACCTGGATTAGCTCTATCAGACTTCCGTCATAGCCATTTACACGGTATGCATTTTTTGAGGTCAGCACCATTCCCTTATCTATCAATTCCTCCCTTGTAAAACCGGTTGAAGTCTCCTGATAAGGTATCGGCAGCTCCATAATCATAATCATCGATGTTTGGTCTGCAGGATTGTGAAAGCCTTTAAACTCCTCACTTAAGACATAAGTCTTAGGTGGGATCATCGAGATATTTGTGCCACGTATTAATACATGTGTATCGGTGGCAGCCTCATACGAGTTTAGATTTTGCGCTTGTGACACAATAGCCAAACTCAATATTACTATCACCAAAAATCCTCCTTTCATCTGCCCTGATTCTTCTATAAAGCCAGGGCATCCCTGACAAATTGTTTGAGTACTTCAACCTGATCATGCCCTAATCGCTCTCCATATTTTCCCGAAAGATATGCGGTAAGCATAAACAAAATAGCAATGGGAAGAGCAAGGACGAGGTTTGAGTATTCTCCTAGAGACCATTTTGAAAAGCCAAACATGGCGATAAAGAAGCCTATTGTTCCCACAAAAAAGTAAATGAACATGAACATAGACCAGACGGCGGGGCGGGGCCCTACCAGGCCTTTGACAACTGTCTGGTTCGGGTCTTCGACATCAGACTCCACACGAAAATTGAGCTGTGGCGACCAATAATGCCTTGCACCCATGGGTATGTCCAGGATGATATGTTTGCTCACAACGACTCCAACGATTTCATCTTTAGACTCCTCCATGAGCCCGGTTATTCTCTGCAGCACTTCTTGCTCGGCAAATGGCACAGTAAACTGGAACCTGGGTCTGATGTGGGTGATTGATGTGTCTAATGCCATAGTTTGCAGATGAGATGAGCGAGGCAGATCTAACTCTGGTCAAGATAAGAAGTAATCAGAAACATTCGGTTGATGACAGAATGACATTCATCAGCTGCACATATAGAAGATAATACCGCTTTTACGCGTGCTGCCTTATGACGCCAAATGCATGTTGAATCAGCATTACTTGCAAGCTCCAGGTATTATAAAAGAATCGAATCATCCCACACTGGCTTGATAGGCTCGGGCAAATCGGTCTCATCCAACATCTGTCGAATATCGATCTCTATACTTCTCGACATCGTCGAGATAGGTACATCGTTATACAACCCCTCAAACGGATTTTCGGAATATTCCCCAATCATTTCCATTAAGATAAACACCCACGAAACCAATAAAGTAAATGGAATCAAAAGCCAGCTCGAAGCTGCATGACTGGGGTCTGAAAACACATTCAACATGCCAAATGGCAGGAGAATCAAAAATATCCACACAAAAATATAATTGACCGTGGCGTATTGCCTTGGAAAGGGGAAGTTTTTAATCCGCTCTGATTGGCCCTGAAGTGTATAGAATTCCCCAAGCATCTTTGCCAATTCCATATGCCTGAAATCCTCTATTAACCCCTTGAGCTTTAAATCCAGCAGGGACTTGGACTGAAGACTTAAAATGTGTGATGCCTTGTTTCCTTTACTCGTGACATACTCGTAGTCAGAGGAAGAAAGATACGGCATGATTTTTTCAAAATGATTATCCTCATGATGCACGTCTCCCAATTTTCTTAAATCACTATCCTCTTTATTATCATGCTCCCATGGCTTGATCACTCTTAACTGATAGGTGAGTGCTTTTAACCAGGCCACGTGACGATGGACAATGGTTTTATGAATTGCGTGCAGCTCATCTTCGGGTATTTTTTCTTTGGCGAACTCATTCGTAATAAAATCACGTGTCATGATCGTAAATGTTCGTGAGGCATTCACTATTCCTCCCCAAATTTTTCTTGCTTCCCACAGTCTATCGTAAGACGAATTATTTTTAAACCCCAAATAAAAAGAAACAGCAATACCAATGAGCGCGATGGGCTGCCAGGGTATTGCCAGCCATGTCCAATCCAGGTATTTATACAATACAATTGGAATGGTGTCTAAAACCAAAAATATGAATATGTACTTTTTACTCCAATTGACGACTCCCATAAAGGGATATCTTTTTCCTATATACATTCCGCAACGATATTTCCCGACTAATCCAGATAGTCCACCTTACCGGTGTTCAAATTATAATAGGCCCCGCGGATTCCTACATCCCCGCTTTCTATTGCAGTTCTGATGATCTGAGACCGGCTCTTTAGTTCATTTATTGTGAGTTCCACATTTTTCTTTACCACCTCATTTACTCCGGCACCTTCTCCAGAGGCAGATATAGCGGGTGCAATGTGTGCAAGCAAATGGTTCAGATTATATCCATTGTCCCCACCAGCAACTGCTGCAGTTACCGCACCACAGCTTTCGTGTCCCAGCACAACGATCAACTTGGAGCCGACATGTGCCACTGCATACTCAATGCTTGCAATGGATGAGCTGTTGGCCACATTTCCTGCAACTCTCACCACGAATAGTTCGCCCAAACCCGTATCAAACGCAAGCTCCGGAACCACCCGGCTGTCAGCACAGCTAAGTATGATCGCATAAGGCTTTTGCCCGCCGATCAATGATACTCTTCTTGCGCTGTCCTGCAACTTACCATCCAAATGGTCTGCTACGAATCTCGCATTGCCATCTCTCAGTTTTTCTATACTTTTTTCAATTGTCATGTCACTCATTTGTCCTTTATAATCATATGAAGATAGAGAAGTTCTACTTTGTCCCTTGCCCAGGGCGTTCTTCTTAAAAATTTCAGGCTGGATTTTATTGATGGGTCGTGATTAAAGCATCGGATGTTGATCCTTACCCCAAGTTCTTCCCATCCATACTCGGCCACCAGACGCTCGAGCATTTCGGCGAGCTTTACCCCATGTAGCGGGTCGTTGGGTCGTTTGTCCCCTGAAGTGTTTATGTCACTCATCTTCTGAATTAACCATTGATTTAAAAGCACTTAAGTTTCATAAACTGCAATTTACATTACTCAGGATGAAGCGGACCGCATGGTCAATCCATCTTTTTAAGCCAGATCTCCCGAAACTCAATCCCTTGCCCTTCTGACTGCAGGGCGATATATCCCTCCGTGAGTGGCTTGCCATCAATTTTAATTGCGGGGTCGAACCTTGAAACCACACCGCCCCCTATCTGTGGCTTGGTATATTGCAAAACGGTATCGCCATTTACCATATGAATGACAAGTGAATCCCCGTACACAATTAAATCTCCTTTCACCCATTCCTCTAACTGGTACGTTTCAGAGGAAGAACTCAGACAATGCCGAGGTTCCATTTCTCCACGATAAAAAACTTCAGTACCGGGAGAGCACATGTTTCCCGTAGGTCGGTGCTTCCCTTCTCCTTCGTCCGCCAATATTTGATATTCCACAGAAATCGGCCAATCCTGTTCCTTGAGAATCGTATTCGGATGTTGTGAATGAAACATCACACCGCTGTTCCTGTAGGCATAAGAAGGTGCATCGCTGAGCCATTGATCCGTAAACCTGTACTCGAATTTTAAATGATAGGAAGAGAACGGCTCATGAAAGAACAAATGCCCAAACCGTTCATTGAACTCCTCATAGTCATCATAATTCACTTGAATCTTCCCGTCTTCTACCCTGAAGGTATTTGCGTAATTATCACCCACATCATGATGATGAATTTTGGCAATCCAACCATTTAGGTTTTTGCCGTTAAACAAGGGTAGCCATGCTTCTTCATGATTTCCGCTTTTATTTGAAACGCGGGACCCACATGAAATCATCACCATGTAAAAAGCTATTAACAACAATGCTGCATGTTTACTCATTTATTCGCATTTAATTTCGATCCAAAATAGAATACACTATCACTGAATTCGCATAATTTAATTTTGTCGCACACAAAAATATTGTGTGCTATTGCATCAATAAATACAACACATTCCTTTATCATATGACGACTGATATCACAAGAAAATGGTTTTTTAAACAATTAACAGGTCACTTAAAGGCATTCTCTTTCTTGGAGCAGGCGATTCACCGGGGTAGCCGATGGGCAGTAGTGCCACAGGATAAATATTCTCATTCCATCCAAAAATCTTGCGAACAGCTTTCTCATCCATTAATCTCATCCAACAGGTTCCCAGTCCAAAATCCAAAGCCCTTAATACAATATGCTCTATCGCAATAGCAACGTTGAAGGCAACGGACAAACTTAAATTCTCAATACTCATTTGAGACTTTGATTTTGTCTTTTTATTCAAGATCTCACAAATATTGGAATTAAACACGCCAATTTTACCCAAATCCTGAACACCTGAGGTGCGGCCATCCAGATATCCCTGAACATCAGCACAGATCACAAGTACTACCGGGGCTTCAGTCAAAAAGCTTTGATCATAAGCGATCGCTTGCAATTGCTTTTTTGTGGCATAATCCTTTACAATTTTGAAGCGCCAAGGTTGGGCATTGCACCCGGATGGCGCCAGTCTGGCCGATTCCAACAGGGCCATAATAGTCTCATCAGGAATGGTATCAGCTTTGTATTTTCGAATGCTGCGCCTATTCTCAATCGCTTTCCTTGTAGTAAGAAGTTCATGGCCCTTCATTTTTTATCTCCTTTAATGTCAATTTTAATTCTACACGATGTCATTTTCAAATACAACTAAGATTTGATTTAGATGCCTGCCCTCATTTAAACACATGCCGACCAATCGCCCGACCGATGAATCGCACTTTCTCCTTAAGTGGAAACCGACTCAGGTTGATCTTTATGACACCCTTGGTGAGCATGGTCTTTTTTGAATAGTCGATTTTGACATCGACAAGAACTGGCCGACCTTCGGATGTCGCCTGTATTGCTTCATCGATACATGACACGATCTGAGCGTCATTTTCCATAGAAATAAAATGTGCTCCCGTTGCAATGGCGATGCCCTCTACATTTAATTGCCCAATTTTGGTACAGGTCTTTCTGTTGAGCGGGATTGCCTGAAACTGGCTGATCTGACCCAGTTCGCCGTCGTGAAAAACGAAGACAATCGGAGCAAGCCCGTTTGTGGTGGCAGTAATCAACTCCATACCAGTCATCAAGAAACCGCCGTCACCGACGATGGCTATGACTTGCTTGTCCGGATTGCTGAGCTTGCAACCTATTGCCGCAGGTACGCAATAGCCCATCGCATTGAAGTCAGTCGGCGAGATAAAGTGCCTCGGTTGATAGACATCAAAAAGCTCTGCCGCTAAAAAGGTGTGCTTCCCGTCATCGACAACCATGAAAGCATCGTGATCTGCCTGGGCACGTAATGCCTTAAAGAAATGACCGGGAGATACAAGGTCGGTCTTCTTTTCGCCCAGCCATTCCGCGTAATACTTTTGATTATCAGATTTGATCTTGTCACCTTCGGTTTGCATGATTCTCGAGGCCTTAAAATCCCTCGCTTCCAATTCCTCAGCTATCGCCTTGAGGACCGTATTGGCATCGCCTTCTATCGCGATTTTGGTCTGATAGTTTTTATCAAATACTTCCGGATTGATGTCGACATGGATCAGGTTTTGGGGCTCCTCGATGCCATAGCTGCCGGTCGCAAGTTCAGAAAACCTCACTCCTACTGCCAGCATGCAATCGCAGTTCGCAAAGGCGTTTTGACCAGCGGGCTTTGATGACAACCCAAAACCCACACCGGTATGCATCGGGTGATCGGCCGGAAATGCACTTTTCCCCTGAACCGTTGTCGCTACTGGCGCGACCAGCTGATCAGCAATTCGCCTGGTGGGCTCAGAGGCATCCACCGCACCCCATCCGACATAGATAGCTGGATGAGCAGCTTGTGTCAACAGGTCAACTGCCCTCTTGACCAAATCCAGGTCGAATTCCAAGGGCGCTTTCTTTCTGGTGTACTCTGGAAGTCCGCTGACGCCACCTCTGAACAACTGCAGATTGACTGGGATTTCTACGAACACCGGACCGGGCTCACCGGAAACGGCAATGTCGTATGCCTTGTATATCGTGGATATCACATCTTCGTGGCGCTCTACGAGAAAATAAGCTTTGGTGATGCCACCGACGATCTTTTCCTGGTCGATCTGGTGCAATTGATAATGCCGACCAGTATCGGTCCTGGTGCCTCCACTGATAACGAGCATCGGCACTCCGTCAAGATATGCCTCGCCAATGCCACTCGCCGCATGTGTCGCACCCGCCGCCGGTACGATGACCAGCGTTCCGATATTGTCCGAAGTGCGCGATACGCCATCCGCCATAAACGACGCGCCACCCTCGTGCGTGACGAGTATTGGCTCGATCTGCTTGCTGCTATTCAGACCATCATAGATCTCCGTGTTGTGGACACCCGGAATTCCAAACGTATACTTCACACCTATCTGCTCAAGGGCAAAAACGGTCAATTCTGCCGCGGTTTTCTTCATGCTCATAGTTTTTTACCACTTATAGATTTTGCCGCCACACGTGCTGTCAATACACAACCTCCAAGGAAGGTGCCTTCCAAAGCTCCTTTGCCATGCATACCGCCACCTCCAAATCCTGCTGCTTCGCCAATGGCATACAGTCCCGGGATTGGTTGTTGACTTCCAATCGTCGTTGTTGCCATGACCCTGCTCTCCAGATCGGTCTGAATCCCACCGAGTGTTTTTCTTGACAAGATAGACTCGCGAATCGCAACGAGGGGCATGGCATCGGGAGCCACAATTTTTTGAAATTTACATGTCCTCACCTTATCACCCCTGTACTGACGGGCATGTGCAATCCTTCTGAGCTGCTCGTCTGTATGAAACTTCTGTCCACGATCAATCTGCCCGTCGTACTCGCCCACAGCATCCTTTACGGCGTCAATTTGCACATCATCCGTACCCTCCAGAGCGTTCATCTTATCCACCAATTCTTCCAGTGAATGTGCTGTTACAAAATCAGGACTGTTCAGCATATCATTGACAAGTGCTTTATTCCCAAACAGGATGTCCCTGACAAATCCAAACAACTTCTTGTCGCGCATTGATGCATTGCTCTCCGCTCCACTCACGGCAAACTCCTTCATCATGATCTTCATATTGAGCACCTGCCAACTGTATTTCTTGTCCTGCTTGCAGATCTCCTCGACCAGCCAACGTGTGTCATACGACGTGATCAAAGGGATCGGACCAAACCGCTCACCCCGATAATTTAGCCACAGTGCCGATTTCGGTGGAATGAGGCTCAATCCATGATCTTTCCACTGTGGACGCGGATGCCTGACCCCGGCCGCATAATGCCAGTTCCAGTCCAGGTGCGTCACATTGCCACTGATCTTCTTGACTGCATCATGCATATCGCCGATGGCATAGATATGCGACCCGTTCAGGATCGTCTTTGGTGGCTGACCCCATGGCTTGTACCAGTTTTCCCGCACCTTCTCAATACTTCCACCCAATCCACCGGTGGCCACAATCACGTTTTCACCGAACGCCTGAAATGTCTGATCGCCTTCTTCATCAATTCCGTTTACACCGACGACCCGGTCATTCTCCACGATCAGATCTTCTGCCTTGTGTCTGTAATATTGAGTAAGGAGTTTTTCCCTTTTCACATGCCCGTTCATACTCCGGATGAGGTCATCCGTCAGGCCCTTACCTGTGCCCCAAACAATATGAAATCGTGGGTATGAATTACCAGGCTTAAATAATCCCCGCTCTACCCAATGCACGACCGGAAAAAATTTGGTGCCATGCTCCTTTGTCAACCAGCGATAGACGTGATCCGTACACATATGCACATACTGCTCCGCCCATAACTTTGGTATCACATCATCCTCACCAAACCCTGCCACAGAATGCCAGTCCCGCAACGCCAGATCCGCATTATCCTTTATACCTGTTCTACGCTGAATCGGTGTGTCCACAAAAAACATTCCCCCAAAGCTCAGCTTCGCTAATCCACCCAACTCCTTTTCATGATCACGATCCAGGAGTACCACGCTCTTCCCGTCATTCATGAGTTCTATCGCTGCGGTAATACCGGCAATACCTCCCCCTATGATGATGACGTCAGCGTGATATTTCTTCATATTTCGGAAAATACGTTGATTACACACAATATCCAATAACAGTTCCAATTATGAGGCAAGATTTGTAAGAAGCGATCTCGCGTTGGAAAACCCTGACGGGGTGAGGGAATAATAAAAATAGTCTGATCAAAGAATATCGCGCGTGGCCCTGGCCGAGCAAAACAAGCATAAGGATATGGCCAGAATGTGATTCATGAGATTGGTTTGTGAGAATCGTATATATCAGCTATTTCGTCACGTCGCCAAGGCTTCGCGTCACATTTATTTATGCCCCATTTTTATTATTCTGTCACCCCTTTGGGGTTAGTTCATTGTGTCAATATGGCAAACAACCTTTCATTAATATAATAATTACTTGTTCCCAATTTTTCTTTCTTGAGCACTCCATCCTTTGCCAGTCTGTTTAGATAATTTGCGGCTGTGATACGCGATACACCCATATCCCTTTCAATAAATTCAATTTTCGTGTATGGGTGCGCAAATAGATTATTCAGTAAATCCTGACTGTAAAATTTATAATTGTCGCGCAATAGATGCTTGTACTCCATGATCAAGTCCCTGATCTGTGTAATCAATAATAAGGAAGCTTTGGCAGTATCTTCCACAGCATTTAATACATACAGAATCCAATTTTCCCACTCGTCCTCTTCACGCACTTCCTGAAGCAGTTTATAGTATTTCTCCTTGTGCCCGACAATATATCGGCTCATATACAAGACAGGAAGGCCAAGCAAATCATTGAGCATCAAATAGAGGACATTAATAATCCTTCCCGTTCTTCCATTTCCATCATAAAAGGGATGAATGCTTTCGAACTGGTAGTGAATGATTGCCATTTTTACGAGAGGATCGATATCCGAGATTGTATTGTCGTTGATATACGTTTCAAGATTTGCCATCAAACCTTGGATCTCCTCTATGTCTTGCGGAGGCGTGTAGACCGTCTCTCCGGTCACAGCATTTTTAAGCACAGTACCAGGTACAGTTCTGAAGCCCGCATTGTTATTCTCCAAAACGGACTGGATCGCAATGATGTCATTGTTGGTCAATATGCCACGTTCAGAAATGAGTTGAAATCCTCGCTTCAAAGCGGCGATATAGTTCCAAACCTCTTTAGCTTGTGGAGATCTGAACCCCGATAGATTCAACTCTGACTTATACAGATCATCATGCGTCGTGATGATATTCTCGATCGTAGAACTATCCTTTGCCTCTTGTATCCCCAGCGTATTGATGAGAATATAGGCATCTGGCATACTTGCAACCTGCCCTTTGAGCTCGGCCAGGTAGCGGTGCGTGGAAGCGAGCTTCCTGAGCACTGTATTGGTCTCAACGTCCCTATTCAGCGGTAAATCCCGTACTTTGAACATTTGCATATGATAAGATAATTCAATTTTCTTTACAAAAATACTGCCTTATGATAAGAAAATCCAATTTTCTTTACATATACAAGACCTTATGATAAGGAAATGAAGGTTTTCTTTGCAGATATGGAGACTTATGATAAGATAAATCAATTTTCTTATCATAAGCAGGTCGAAATGATAAGGAAATCAACCTTTCTTATCCTTAGGCGATGGAGGCATGACAAACACTGCG
>QMOR01000065.1 GCA_003648285.1 Bacteroidota bacterium | reverse complement strand
TTATGCATATGCACATCCATCTGTGGAAATGGAATATTGAGCCCTGCGGTGCCAAAGCCTTCATAGACACGACGGTTCATGTAGAAAAACACATCCCAGTAATCATCACCCTTTACCCAGGCGCGAACAGCAAAATTGACGCTGCTATCTGCCAGGGCTGATACCTCCACAAATACCGCTGGATCTTTCAGTACTCTTGGGTCATCTTCAAGCATCTTGGTCATCACACTTTGAGCGGTAGCGACATCGTCACCATAACCAATCCCAAATGTCCAGTCAACGCGACGTGTCGGTTCTGTTGAATAATTGACCATCGAATTAGTGGCAAGACCTCCATTGGGAATAATGATAGTCTTATTGTCAAGGGACTTGAGAATGGTGTTGAAAATCTGTATTTCATCAACTATTCCGTCATGCCCCTGTGCAGCGATGTAATCACCGATTTTAAACGGTTTAAAAAGAAGGATCATCACACCACCGGCAAAATTCTGCAGTGTTCCTGACAATGCCAGACCGACCGCAAGACCAGCAGCACCCAGCAGTGCCACAAATGAAGTTGTCTCCACACCCAGCTGACTGATGATAGTGATGATCAGGGCAACCTTCAGCAAAACGGAAAGCAAAGCTCTGAGAAATCCACGTAAAGATGGATCAACATCTTTTTTTGTCATCATTTTGGTTATGCGTCCCATGATCAGTTTGATAATCCATGATCCTACGATCCATACGACAATGGCTATGAGCGCTTTGACCCCAAAGCCAAGAGCCATGTCAATATATTGTTCCGGGTTGTTTAAAATTTGATCCATGAGTTGAGTTTTTATGTGAGTGAATTAATTGACGATAAAGGTACAAAAGGGGAGGCAACGGCAGGTGCAAATAGGTCACGAAGCAATGCTAAGCAAAAACTAGTTGGCGTCTATCAATTTGCCTGACCCTGTGATCATTGAGTTGATTGTCGGGGAGCCTTTGTACGAAACGTTTCCTGAGGCGGAAATCTTGACCTGGAGCTCATCTTCGACAAATACCTCAGCATTACCTGAACCGGAATTATCCATAGTGCATATTCTACTTGTCAGGTCAAAAGCAAGGTAAGATCCTGAACCCGAGAGGGTGACAGCCTGTGAATTTGTGGTTCCGGTCAGAATTACATCTGCTGAACCGGAAATCAATACATCAAGTCGCTCCGCATCAAAATTTGCCTTTATTTCACCGGATCCGGTACTCTCTACGACAAGTCTGTCAGAAATATTCAATACGCCGGACTGGAAAAATCGACCCGATCCGGATACAAGGACTGTGAATTGGTCAAGATTGTCAAATGAGTTTAATATGACGCGGTCAGCAGCGATGCTTTCAATAGACTTGATGGTGGGTAAAGTTATTTTAACGACAATGTCGAGTTCGTTGTAGCATTCTCCAGTCAGCGAAATAAGCCATATACTGTCACTCACAATAGTGGAGATATGATCAATAATGTTTTGTTGCCCTTCTATCACTACAAGTTGTTCGGTCCCTTGCTCTATCTGGATTTCGAACACACTTTCGGCGACAATACTGTGAAAGGAATTAAGATTTAAGGGTACGCTGATGATTCCACCTGATCCATCAATACATCCATTGCCATTGTCGCACGATGGAAGGAGGAAAATGGTAAAGGCCATAGAGAGGGCAACTAAGATTGCCGGTCTGTGCCAGGTGTATTTGTATTGTCTCACGGAATAGTTGTTTATGTCATATAGGCAATGGGGTGTAAAGATAATTATGGGCTCGACTTATTGCAATTGCAAAGAATAATTTGCTCTAATGTTTGAAATTCGACGGATAATTCATTAGCTTGCTATCGAGCCTCTGGAGGCTTCAAAGAATCACTTCGCTACACACAACACAATGTTTACACGTAACACTTTAGCTCTGCTAACGATATGCATTAGCATGTCTGTTGGAGCACAAACCCTAAGTCCATCAGTGATTTCGCCTGCAGGTGATATAGATCACACAGATGATATTTCGCTGGAATGGACAATAGGAGAACTGGCCGTTGCCACAAATTATGCAGACGGCCGAATGCTAACTGAGGGGTTTCATCAACCCCTTTTAAACGTCGAGAGAATCATTCCTCCTGGAAAAGACGAACACAACGATTTAGTGGTCACAATCGCACCAAACCCCGTAAAATATACGCTTGGTGTTGAGATAATTGATCCGCAAAAGCGCATTCTGGAATTACAATTAATTGATGCTCAGGGCAGGCTGGTCGAGCATACAAAAATGGATGCCAATACTCAAAATCTCGAATTTGATATGAGCAATTATGCTGCGGGGTTTTATGTGCTACGGATTATTGATCCGGCATCTCAATCACTACTGGACGCTTTTAAAGTGGCCAAAATCAATTAGAACATTCATCTAACACTCTTAATAATTCATCATGAAAAGATTATTCTTTTTCGTATTCTGCGCGCTATGCGTGGCACAAACCGCTATTGCCCAACAAGTTCCACAGGGAATGAAATACCAGGCTGTCGCACGGGACAATTCCGGTGAAGTCATGGTTGATAAGCAAATCGATTTAAAAGTGAGCCTACATGGCGAACTTGCAAACGATGAGACATTTTACATAGAAGAACACTCGGTCACAACGAACAAGTTGGGCCTCTTTACCTTGACAATTGGTGAGGGGTATGTCGATTCAGGCGTATTCGAAGATGTGCCCTGGAGTACGAGAGATGTATGGATGAGAGTAGCTATCAGCCAGGATGGAGGTAACGAGTATACACTTATAAGTGAAAGCCGCATGTTGTCAGTACCATATGCGTTTCATGCAGCTACAGCTGCGAAATTGGTAGAAAAACAAGATGGTCTGGGGCCCGATGATGGAGATGGTACGACACCTGATCCCGGTAGTAACTCAAACAACTGGCATACGGATGGTAATATTGGTACGGACTCCCAGGTCGATTTTCTAGGCACAACTGATGTAACCGATCTTATCATCATCACTAATTATGTCGAGCGCATCAATGTCACTGCAGATGGTGATGTGCTGATGGCCAATAATGTCAGAGTAGGTAAGAACCTGGAAGTGAGGGATACTGTCTGGTTGAATACAGACAGAGCCGAAGGAGGAGATGGAGTCACAATAGTCTTTGGCGATTTTACCGTAGACTCTTTGAGCCCAACATTGCTCTCTGGTACTTTGGATGTAGACGGTAAGACGGACCTCAACTCTAAGTTGAATGTCTGGGGCGTATCGGATTTCAACAACTCTGTGAATGTCAATATGGGATTTCCAACACATTTGTCAGGTACATTGCTGGTTAACGGTGTTGCGACGTTTACAGACACAACAAATTCTACACATCAAAGTAATGGCTCTGTAACTATCGATGGAGGTGTGGGAATTGACAGTAATCTATTCGTTGGAGGAAATTTTGATGTCAGAGGTTCTTCAGCATTCGGTGGTCCCGTAGGATTCGAAAGTGTTGTGACCATATCCGACTCGACACAATCTACCAATGTAGGTAATGGCGCACTGGTCGTACACGGAGGCGTTGGTCTCAGATTGAATCTCAATGTTGGTGAAGATCTCAATGTCGGTAAGAATACGGACCTCTCCGGTACATTAAATGTGATTGCAGCGACTACTCTGAATGATATACTTACTGTTGCAGGTGCAACCCAGATTAATAATACTCTGGATGTGACAGGTGCGACGGCCCTCGGAAGTACCCTTGGGGTACATGGAATCACAACGTTAGATAATGAACTATATGTATTAAATGGTTCAAAAACGACATTGAGTGGGAATCTCGATGTGAGTGGTTTAACCAATATAGCGAATAGCACTACATCAAATACTGTTTCGGATGGTGCCTTGGTAGTTCTAGGTGGTGCCGGTATTGGAGGTAAATTGAATGTAGGTGGTGCGATGAAAGTGAACAATACATTTACAGTAAAGACTTCAGGAATCCTTGCTGTTAACCCGTCGTCAACATCTACTCCCGGGCACGTTGCCATGTTCGAAAATACGAGTAATGGAGGTGGTATTGCAATTAAAGTAGGCGCAGCAACACCTTCAAATACCAACAATTTTATCACATTTCTTAACTCTAGCGGAGGTATGGTTGGCCGTATAGAAGGTGAAACCACTGCTAATTTTAGCAATAATCAGGAATATAAAGACGACGTTGCATTTCTCTCTGCCGATGTTGCTTTTGCTGTCGTAAATGGAGTTATCGGTGGTCTAGATCTTGTTCAGGCTGGATTTAAACTGACTGCGAGTTTGACTTCTGCTACTGCATGTGTTGGATTCGGTGTATGTGTAACGGTTCCAATTGTTTCGTTTGTAGTCGAAAGTGGAGCTAATGTGATTCTGGAGATTGCGCAAGGGATAATGCTTGTTGCCGAAATTGTGAAAGTTAGTGCCAATCTGGGAGTCTATATTGCTACACATGAAACTCTTAAGGGAATAACATTTGCGTCAGGTTCGGGAGATTACGCAGAATATTTGCCACGACTCGATCCTTCTGAAGTGTTTACATGGGGTGATGTCGTCGGGATGAAGAATGGATACATTACAAAAAATACGATTGGTGCTGATCGCATCATGGTTATTTCGTATCAACCAATCGTACTGGGTGCTGTACCTGAAGGCGGTAATGAGGCAGACTATGAAAAAGTAGCATTCCTGGGGCAAGTGCCTACCAAAGTTATGGGAAAGGCCAATAAGGGAGATTATATTCTTTCAAGTGGATTTCACAATGGCTTTGGTGTCCCAAGACACCCTGATCATATGGTGCTCTCTGACTATGATAGAATTCTCGGAATCGCCTGGGAGGATTCTGGTGATGATCTTGTAAACGTTGTCAACGTTGCAATTGGCTTGAATACAAATGATCTCACTCATGTACTAAAGGATCAAGCACAACAGATCGAAGATCAACAATCACAAATTGATGGTTTGGAATCTAAAATATTACACACCAATGATGTGTTGGCAGAGTTAGTTCCTGGATTCAAAGAAGCTGCAGGATTGGATTCCGAACGCGGACCTGTAACCAGACCAGCAACGGATGCCAGCGCTCATAATGACGCAGGTAATCACGCGTATGCAGAAATGAAGCACGACAGGACATCAGGAGAGGATATTATTTACCACGAAGTGACTGCAGCAGAAATTGATGCAATGTTTGTACTTGCAAGACAGGCGTTTGAGGAAGGTGGAATTTCTATTGAAACCAATCCGTTTTGGCAAAGAATTGACAATGAACCTGCCTATAAGCAAGAAGTCGTGCGCGAATTGGAAGAGAAGTTCGAAAAGGCAGCACATACACATCAGAATATAAACGACCAATTAGGAGGCAATTAGGATGTATTGATTTTACCAATGCATTATTAATTGTGCCTGCGCCAACACGTGAATTATTTCATTGTGTTGATTGCCAGGGCAAGTGAAGATGCTCCCGTTAAGGACGTCTGATTCTTTGTCACGATATCAATAATCATTTAAACGGCTGGTTCCAGCTCCCAATAATGATGAATAGTAAAATTTTTAAGTTGCTAGTCCGCAGTCGATCAGGTGTGTTATTGTCACTTTTATTATTGATGGTCACTTCCCTGTATGCCGATGTTACGGTTAACGCTTTTTTTGAGGATAATAGCTCTTCCGTTGAGTTATGTCCGGGAGAATGCTCCAGAGTTGTTTTCGATTTTAATCTTGACAGCAGCCACACGTTTGAAATTATTTTTGAGGTAACCGTAGATGGGAATACGTTTCCATTGGTGGTGCCAGGGTTTATCGGTGGCGACACACTTGCGATTTGTCTAAGTGATGATGCAGGAATGATGACGACAAGTATTTCTGCGGAGACAATTACTCTTGATTTTCCAACATATGGGAATGAAGTCGCGATATTTGCTCTGGACACGATCAAAAACACAACTAATCCTGTAACAGTGGTTGTGATTGGTGCCATGGATTCGCTTGAATTTGATTTCACAAATCAAATAGTACCGGCGCTCGGCGCTCTTGGTCCTTACTGTCCGACTGATATGGCTGTTGCTTTGCCAACTACCGAGGATGGTATCACTGGCGACTGGTCTGGAGATGGTGTAAGCGGTAATCAATTTGATCCCGCACTTGTGACTCCCGGGAGTACAGTTACATTAACCTTTACACCGAGTCCGGCTACACAATGCGCTGATCCGAATACAACGGACGTGATGGTGTACACGCCACCGGCTCTCACGCCTGTTGAATTCGAGGACTGTCTATTTAATCTTCAGTCATTCGATCTTGCTTCACGGTCCGCTCTGGTTAATTCAAATATGACTGATACGGTGAAGTGGTTCAATGGTCAGCCATCTATGGGTGGTACACGGTATCTCCCGGCTACAGATGTAGATATTACAGAAGTTGAATTGTGGGTGCAGGTCGTAGATGTGAATGATTGTACGTCAGAAATGAGTGTTCCAGTTACAATTGTCTATAAACAGGCAACTATTCTGACCAACGATGATTCTTATTCGGGGGAGATTAGTCCTCAAGGTGGTTCCAGGTATCAAAGGCATTTTTACCTGTTAAGACAGGATGAGATAGCTGCAACAGAATTGAGTATGAATGATATCATCAATTCGATCGGTTTCACTCTTACAGTTGCACAAGATGCGATTACACAAGGTGCTTTCAAGGTTTATCTTGAAAATACAACTGATATAATTAGCCGCTTTGATACGACATGGACTGAGGTGGTGTCGATGACTAATTCGTATAGTGCAATAAATATTCCTTCAGGTGATTACGAATGGCAGGTCCAGGCGGTCTGTACTAATGATAGTTTGACATTTACTGGAATCTCGGAGTTTTCAAATGCAGATCTGAGTGGATGTAACAGGCCTATTAATTTGATTTCGGACAGCATTGGTGATAACTACGTAAAGTTGAGTTGGTACGCACCAACCTCGCCAGGGTTGCAGCACTATCTGATTGAGCACAAGGCACTTGGGTCGACTACATGGACGTCAAATACTTCCACGTCCCTTTCATATGTGGCAAATGGATTAATTGCAGATACAATATATCAATGGAGAGTGAGTACGATCTGCGCAAGTGGGTCTTCAGATCCTACAGGTAGCACATTTGTGACTCTTGATGCGCTCGGTTGTGCTGCACCTCCTGCTGTATTGCCGAATGGTGCAGTAAATGACACGAGTATTCAGTTGTCGTGGGATAGTGCTGGAGGAGCAACAGGTTATATCGTTGAAAGTCGGCAGATAGGAAGTTCGTTTTGGTTTGCTACAGCAACAAATACGAATAGTGTAAGGCTCGAATTGGGCTTGAAAGCAGGGACGACATATGAATGGCGTGTACGGGCTGTATGTGCAATTGGGACCAGTATCTATACGGATGGGAATGATTTTACAACCTCCGGTGCAACGGTGTGCTATACACCAGCTGAACTGTTTACGAATGCAATTTCGTCCAGCGGTGCTAAATTAAACTGGACAGGAACTCCGGGTGCAACCGTGTACAACATTCGCTATCGACTTAAGAGGTCCATATCCTGGGATCATGCCAAAGACCCCATGATCCTCGTACATGATGATACGATTTCAATCCCAAGTGAGATTGGGCCTTACCACATTAACTTTTCAGGCGTATCACATGACACCATGAAGTACACCGGTGGTGGATTATATGTAGCATACGAATACTCTAATTCGACAGGTCCGGTCTCTTCATTAAATTCTGCTTTGGCTTCCGCCCAAAACACAGTATTAAAAGGATCGTTTGGACAGGATTCTATTAAATATGTGATGAGTCTGATTACCAGGACGGATAATGCAGCGTCTGGGTTAGACACAGTTTTAACTTCTGTGGACCTGCGGCCCATTACACATCTTGGTTCGAAAAACCTTGTGGATAGCGTAGAGGTGGTTGCAGTATATGCCATGGGGCATCACGCAATATCCTATAGCAGTCCTACTCCGATTTCTGCATTGGTAAAAAATTACGCAGATGAAGCAAGGACGTTAAATGTAAACCTCGTTGTCAAAGATCAGGCAAGTGGTATTGAAAGGTGGACTGATACGCAAAATGTTACGATTCCAGCAGTGAGCAATATGCGTGTCACTTTTACAGGCTGGACTCCGGAGTTAATCGAAACAGATTCAATTATTGTTTCCGTCGATCCACTTCCAGGTGAGAATGCTGTACGTAATAATACCAATCACTATATACAGAAGGTGAATGCATCTGTGATGGCTCAGGCCGATGGAAGTAGCTCCATTACTGGAGCTGGGTTTGGAGCCGGGTCAGGATTATTGTTGAACCGATTCATGATGAATGGATGTGGGAGTGTCAATGCAGCGCAGATTTTTCTTGATTTTTCAGCTCGAAATAACAGTTTGTACGCAGTAATTCTGGACGCTACAGGGGCTATTTTGGATTCATCTTCAGTGTTTACACCTGATTCAACAGAAGTCAACGCATATCACGCTTTCTATTTCCCTAAAGCTTCAAGTTTCACAAATGAAAATTTCTATATCGGATTGGCACAACCAGCCAATGCGATGCATCCGTATCATCCTGTCGGAGTGCAATGGGAATCAGAGGAAGTGCGGGACGGCAATTATTACAGGGACGATATCATCGGTGGAAATCTAAGTGATAATCCGTTGCCAGGGAGACTTATGATCCGGGCTGAAATTGTTCCAGGCAGACCTGTTCCGAAAATAGTTGGAAATAATGCATTGTGTACAGATAGTACGAATATCTTAACTGTTGAAAGTGCCACTCTACGATATGCAACCCGTGTTGTGAATTATAGCTCGGAGTTTTCGAATGTCGGCTTCAGTGTTCTTCAAGCGTTGGGAACACCAAACGTGTATCCGGCTCATGAGATTAATACTGACGCCTGGGTAAGTAATGGCCCCACTGATCGTGAGTATCTCGAATTGGAATTTACGGAGATGGATTCGGTCAATTTCATTGACATTTATGAAACCTTCAATCCGGGATCTGTTGATACTGTGTATGTAAAGGATCCAAATACAAATACATTTATAGAGGTCTATTCGGCGTCAGCCGGGCAAGAGGAATTTGTGGCAAGAATTCTTCACATCGATTTTGCACTCACGCAATTTAAAGTGAGTGAGATAAGAATTGCCATGAGTACGCCTGATTCTTTGGGTGCAAGGTCAATTGATGCCGTGTGCATAGGCAGAAGAGAGAGTATGGCTGATTTTGCGACGTATCTTTGGTCCCCGGGGAACGAGACAACTGCATCAATTTCTGTATCGGCTACCGGAACATATTCTGTCATCGTGGATGCTGCATTTGCGTGTAGCGGTAGCGATAGTGTAGCGATATTTACACCAATTCAGATCAGTCCGATTATAACTGCTGACGGGATAACTACATTTTGCCCGGGGGATAGTGTGATTCTGACTTCAGACAGGGAGACAGGCAACCTTTGGAGTCCTGGCATGGAAACAACGCAAAGTATTACCGTGTATAATCCGGGATCCTATTTCGTGACTGTTGATGATGGGACTGGTTGTGGGTTAGTGACATCGAGTTCTATGACAGTAAGTCATCTTGATGTTCCTACAAATGTTGTGACAGGAAATACAATTATTTGCCCTGGGGAGTCTACGGTACTAGGAGCAGCAGACATAGGAGGGTATACATATGCATGGTCAAACGGAGCTACATCGCGTGAGATCACAGTAAACACCTTAGCGACTTTTTACGTCACGGTGACTAACCCTTCCGGTTGTAGCTCAATCGCAAGTGCAACGACAATTGCTGCACCTGATTTGATGCCTGTTATAACTGGAAATTTGATGCCTTTGATAAACGGAACTTTGGTTATTTGCCCCGGCGATACTGCAGATTTGGATGTCGGTAGTGGTTATGCCTCACAATCGTGGTCAACAGGAAGTGGTGCACAGTCTGTTGAGGTTCTTGCTGCAGGTTTTTACAGTGTCACGGTGACGAATGCACAAGGATGTACAGGTGATACAAGTGTGTCGGTTTCATTCTATACTCTTACTCCTTTCACGATTGAAGGGTCGACCACCTTCTGCCCGGATTCTACTACAGAATTAAGCGTCTCAGGATTCGTATCTTATGAATGGAGCACAAACTCCATATTTCCTGTAATCGATGTCGGTATCCCCGGTCCATATTCAGTCACAGTAACAGATGCAAATGGTTGCAATGGTACAGGAGTAGTACATGTCACTGAACTTACAAGACCATTTGTCCAAATAGGTGGCGATGTTGGTTATTGCCCGGGTGATATGGCAACACTTGATGCGGGCGCAGGCTTTAACACATATCAATGGTCAAATGGAGGTGGGACAGCACAAACAGCGTCTTTTGGGTCACCAGGAGATTACAGTGTTACTATCACAGATAGTAAAACGTGTGGTGCAAGTGACACTGTCACCATTGCAGAGTTCAACGTGAAAATACCATTCATTTCAGGTACGCTGTCATTTTGTGGCGGTGCAGCCACGCAGCTTGATGCCGGGGCCGGCTTTGTTGCATATCTCTGGTCCACGGGTGAAACAACCCGGATGATTGACGTAGTAACAATAGGTACATTCTCTGTTACCGTTACAGATGGCAACGGATGTACCAGTTCGTCGTATGTTGAGACGACTGGTGAAGGTACGGTCCCCGTGTCTCCCGGGCCAATATCCGGACCTCAGTCAGGCTTGTGCAATCAATCGATTACGTACTCAATTTCACCGGTGAGCAATGCGGAATATTACGTTTGGTCAGTGCCTGAAGGTGATACAATATTGAGTGGACAAGGCACGACAAGTATTGAGGTATTGTTTAGAGACGCATCAACTGGCGAAATCGAAGTTGGTGCGGCCAACTCATGTGGCCAGAGCCCCTCGCTGACCCGAAGGTTTATCGTTGTGTTTAAGACGCCACCACCGCCAGATCCAATCAACGGACCTGTGACTCCGGTATGTGCGAATGACGTAATCACGTATTCAATAAATGAGATACCTGGTGTTACCTCGTATCAGTGGATTGTGCCGGTAACGGCTTCAGTCACGGCTGGTCAGGGAACAGCAGTCGCAGAGATTACTTTTGGATCTGACTATGTTGAAGGAGATATCTGCGTGTACGCCGTGGGCGTATGTGGGAATGGCCCTGCAACATGTCTGACCACAATTGCGGGTTTGGATTCGGACGGCGATCAAATATTGGATTGTAATGACAATTGTCCATTTACATACAATCCGCATCAAAAGGACAAGGATGGAGATGGGATTGGTGATTTGTGTGATCCTTGTGACAACAATGGCGGCGGGGGTGGGCCCTGCGACGACGGTGATCCATGTACTACGGATGACACGTTTGACGAGAATTGCAATTGTGTTGGAATAGTTTCTCCTGATTCGGACAATGACGGTGTTTGTGATGTTGAGGATGCGTGTCCGGGCTTTGACGATGCGCTGGATATGGATGGAGATGGTGTCCCCGACGACTGTGACATTTGTCCTTTGGGAGATGATAATGATGATGGCAACAATAACGGTGTCCCGGACGCCTGCGATACGTGCTCGTCATTTATCGCTAGTGCAGGAGACTGTGAGGTCGTCTTTGTAGGTTGGGCGCCTGAAGAATGTGTGGATCTCATCGCCTCAGCGATTGGCGGGACGGCCCCACTTGCGTATTCCTGGAGTATTGGTTGTACGGATACGGTCACCACCG
>QMOR01000064.1 GCA_003648285.1 Bacteroidota bacterium | reverse complement strand
TTGTCAGTCAACTTTCCTATCAACGGCGATGAAAAAACAGTCGCCAGCCCTCCCAGAAAATAGATATACGTAATCTGGCCCTGTGTAAATCCTACGTTACGGGTCATATACGGTGCGAGAAAAGGGATGATGAGAAAGTGGCCGAGCACCAAAACAAATCCCAACACCAAGGCATTCACCTGGTTTTTGTCCAGGAAAATAGCGCCAAACACGTTCTTGAAAGACCGGTCCGAATCCACGGCTTCCAAATGACCTTGCAGGGAGGGAAACTTCCAAAGAATCAGCATGAGAAGGATTAGCCCCATGCTGCCAATAAAGAAAAAGGGCATTCGCCAGGAAAACATATCTGCGAGAAAAAGTCCCGTAGGTACACCAAGAGCAGCCGCTGCAGAGAAACCCGCCATCAGAAAACCGATCGCCTTTCCGCGTCGCTCAAACTGAAATACATCGCTCACAATCGAAAGAGCCATCGCACCAATGACGCCTCCAAAAAGACCGGTGAGAAACCTGATCCCAAGCAAGAAGAAATATGACGGGGCAAACCCACACAGAATAGTCCCAATGCTAAACCCTGTGTATATGAATATCAACGCTTTGCGACGGTCAAAGACATCCAGATAAAACACGGCGACAATCGATGAGCAAAACGCACCAATCGCATACGCCGATACCAACAAACTGAACTCCTGCGGATTTATCTCAAACAATTTCATGAAGACATCCCCGAGCGGCATCATGATCATGGAGTCCATGATATGCGTGAAGTTGATCGCAGCCAAAATGACAACAACGATACGCTCAGTGGGAGTCATTTGCATTTTGGCGAAGATAATCGCTGGATCGAAGGTCAGCGAAGAGATGTGAGTTTTTCTCAATAATCGAGAAAACCAACTGTTGACTTTCACCTCAAAATACTGCACGCGAGGTGTGGCACACCTTAAGGTGTGCCACACCTCGCAAAATTAATCTCCAAATACAGAAAAATCCATCTGAAGCCGCATATCATAGCTCGTTGGTGGGGCAAACCTGAATACGATACGCACCTCAATGCCATACGTTGGTCGGGAGACAATCTCCCGCACATCGTTCAGGCCAGGAAATGGTCTGATGATATTTTTCGTGTTGGGCGGCACAGGGTCGAGATAAAAGACCTCTCGTTGAAATTCAGGATCGAAGGGGTCGACAACACGAACTTCTATGAGGCGTATAAAGTCCAGATCAGCATCCTTGAATACTGTTGAAAGCTGAGAAAATTTGGGCTCGATGGAGGCGACCAGATCGTCATCAAATCCACTCAGTTCCAGTTGCGCTTCATAAGCGCTATTTGCCGCCGGTTGAAGAAAAAAATGTGTTTCAAGTGTATTGAGACCAGCTTTTATCTCAAAATCCATGACCTGTGTCATCTTGAAAAGCTCAACACGATTGTCCTTATGGCAGCCAAGGCTGGACAATGTGAGTAAAAAGATACCTATTCCCCAAATCGATCTCATCAGAGTGTAAACGTAAGGCTTTTGAAAATATTTGATTGGACAACATGACCACGATCATTTTTACATATCGTCGGCATTATGGTCCATAATTCCACTTTTAGACTAATTTAGTTGTAACGATTCATAATTCAATGGGCGAACAGAGAGTATCCAAAGTAAATGATCCGGTACAGATGCAAAAATTTGTACGTGGACTCCTGTGCGATGTTCAGGCTCTGGAGTATATGCTCGCAAATGATTGGTTTGATAAAAGTGCTGTTCGAATTGGTGCGGAACAGGAGATGGTCATGGTTGATAAAACAACTCTACGACCTGCCTGCGTCGCTGTTGAAGCACTGGAACAGATGGAGAATTGGGACTTTGTGGAAACCGAATTGGCACTTTTCAATCTGGAAACAAATCTCACACCACGTGAACTCAAAGGCAGTTGCTTTCGTGATCTTCAAAATGAAAATCAGGAATCACTAAGTAAGATACAAGGCGTACTAGATAAGTTTGATGCAAAAATATTGCTCACCGGGGTCCTGCCGACCTTGCGGAAAAGGGATATGACGCTTGACAATCTCACGCCTAAGAAGAGATATCGCGCGCTGATGGAGTCCATCGACGAACAGCTGATCGGCAGTAATTATGAACTTCGGCTTACAGGCATCGATGAACTATCACTCAAGCATGACTCTCCGTTTCTGGAGGCCTGCAACACGAGTTTTCAAGTACACCTGCAGGTCGCTCCCGATAAGATTGTCCAGATGTACAATATCGCACAGGCTCTGGCTGGCCCGGTGATCGCCGTATCGGCAAATTCACCGTTGGTCTTTGGTAGAAGACTTTGGCACGAGTCACGCATCGCACTATTTCAACAGGCACTCGATACCAGGTCGTCAAGTGAGCATATGCGCGAGCGGAGCCCAAGGGTGAGCTTTGGAAATGAATGGTTGAAAAACTCAATCCTGGAGATTTATAAGGAAGATATCGCACGGTTCAGGGTATTGCTCGCTGGTGATGTCGAAGAAGATGCACTCGCAATGGTGCGGGCAGGGAAAGTTCCTAAACTCAGGTCGCTGCAAGTCCACAATTCGACTGTGTATCGCTGGAACAGGCCGTGTTATGGCATTAGCAGCAACGGAAAGCCCCATCTTCGTATAGAAAATCGGGTCATTCCTTCCGGTCCGACAGTAGTTGATGAGGTCGCGAATGCCGCGTTTTGGATCGGCTGTATGGAAGGCCTTGCAAATAAATTTGAGGATATCACAGAGCAAATTAGCTTTGAAGACGTACGCGATAATTTCATCAAAGCATCAAGATTCGGCATAGACACGAAGTTTACCTGGTGCCAGGACGAAAAGATAACGGCCGTTGATTTGATTTACAATAAACTCCTGCCGATAGCCAGAGAGGGCCTCGAGTTGCACAATGTGGATGCAGCAGATATAGACCTCTATATGGGCATCATCGAAGGCCGTGTTCGCTCACACATGAATGGTGCCAGGTGGACGCTGCGCGCGTATACAAAGCTCAAAAAGGAATCGTCAGAAGATGAAGCACTCACCGTGTTGACCAGTGCAATGCTTGCAAATCAATCGAAGAGCATTCCTGTACATGAATGGAGTCTGCCAAATCTCAGCGACCTCAAAGAGTATAAACCCAATCACCTGCGTGTAGGTGATTTTATGACTACCGACCTGTTCACTGTGCAGCAGGATGACATACTTGACCTCGTGTCAGAGATGATGGACTGGCGCAAAATCAGGTACACCCCTGTAGAGGATACAAAGGGACGACTGATCGGACTCGTCTCTATCCGGATGATTTTGCGAAGCCTGATTCAGAGTATTGATCCGGGGTCCCGCCCACGCACAGTGAAGGAGATCATGATCACAGAAGTCGTCACAATTTCACCGAATACAACCATCGTCGAAGCGATGGACAAAATGCAGGAACGACGGATTGGTTGCCTGCCGGTCGTGCAGGATGATGAGCTTATCGGGATCATTACCGAGAGTGATTTTCTGAGAATTACAAAGAGATTGCTCCAACGCCTTGAAGGGAGCTAAAGATTGTGCCAGACAGTAAAACTATTGTCTTCGAATTCCATTCATTAAGTATGCGTAATGTGTTGTGTTTTAGTTGAGGCAATAGCACAAGCTTGTCCACTACGTCGTGAGGAGGTGAGGATCAAGCAGATACGTTGGATTTGTACAGGTAATTCGTGAAAATTCGCGCCATTAGTGGCTTAAACTCCTGAATACTGAATCTCAATAGAACACAGGTTTTCACGGATTTTCCTTCCTCATTGCAGTTATACATGGGTTGCGTACTTTTGCGACCCGTTTTCAATCATGAAAAAACAGAACTATGCCATTTGATATTGACATGATCAAAGCCCATTACGATTCGATGGGAGAAAAAATTGCCAATGCGAGACAAACGCTCGGTCACCCTTTGACGCTGACTGAGAAAATATTGTACGCACATCTTCACGAAGAGTCTCCCCTGAAGAACTATGCGAAAGGCAAGGATTATGTCTTTTTTGCGCCCGATCGTGTGGCCATGCAGGACGCGACCGCGCAGATGGCACTGCTACAATTTATGATGGCCGGAAAGGACAAGGTAGCCGTGCCGAGTACCGTGCATTGTGATCACCTGATACAAGCGAAAACGGGAGCAGATACGGATCTTAAAAATGCGATGGACATCAACTCTGAAGTCTATGATTTTCTCGCTTCTGTTTCCAATAAATACGGCATCGGTTTCTGGAAGCCCGGAGCGGGTATTATACATCAAATCGTTTTGGAGAATTATGCATTTCCAGGAGGAATGATGATCGGCACTGACAGTCATACCCCAAATGCAGGAGGCCTCGGAATGGTCGCCATCGGCGTGGGTGGAGCCGACGCAGTCGATGTCATGGCAGGCATGCCGTGGGAGCTCAAGATGCCAAAGGTCATCGGCATCAAACTCATCGGCAAATTGAGTGGCTGGACCACTCCAAAAGATGTCATTCTCAAAGTTGCAGGCATTCTGACAGTGAAAGGTGGTACTGGAGCGATCGTAGAATATTTTGGACCAGGTGCCGAAGCTATCTCGTGTACGGGTAAAGGAACCATCTGCAATATGGGTGCCGAGATCGGGGCGACCACTTCGACATTTGGCTATGGCGCAGCAATGAGCCGCTATCTCAAAGCCACCGAACGGACTGAAATCGCTGAACTTGCAGACGCGGTAGCCGAACATCTCACTGGTGATGCTGAATGCTATGCAAACCCTGAACAATACTTCGATCAGGTTGTCGAGATCGACCTTTCGACCCTGGAGCCACATATCAATGGTCCATTCACACCGGATCGCGCATTTCCTATTTCCGAGTTTGCAAAGGCTGTTGAAGAAAATGACTTCCCACCCGTGCTCGAAGTCGGGCTGATTGGTTCATGCACAAACTCTTCGTACGAAGACCTGACGGCTGCAGCGTCTATAGCAAAGCAGGCAAAAGAAAAAAATCTGAAACTCAAATCTGAATTTACTGTGACTCCAGGTTCTGAGCTGATTCGCTTTACAGTGGAGCGCGATGGTGTGCTCGATGATTTTGAAGCCATCGGTGGCGTCGTACTGGCAAATGCTTGCGGACCGTGTATCGGTCAGTGGGCACGTCACATAGATGATCCGAAGCGCAGAAATTCGATCCTCACGTCGTTCAATAGAAATTTCTCGAAAAGAAATGACGGCAACGCTGCGACCCATTCCTTCGTCGCATCACCTGAAATTGTCACAGCGATGGCACTTTCCGGTAGCATGAAATTCAATCCGTTGACGGATACACTCACAAACGAAGCAGGGGAGGAAGTGAGATTGAGCCCTCCGGTCGGGATTGAGCTCCCACCGAATGGTTTCGCCGTAGAAGACGCGGGATTTGTAGGGCCAATTGCTGATGGGTCGGGCATTGATGTGACCGTCAATCCGACTTCTGACCGCCTCCAGTTGCTCACCCCATTTGAGCCACTCACCCAAGATCAGCTGACGGGTATGCGTACCCTGATCAAGGCAAAAGGGAAGTGTACGACCGATCACATTTCGATGGCAGGTCCGTGGCTCAAGTTTCGTGGCCACCTCGAAAACATCTCTAATAACTGCCTTATCGGCGCGGTCAATGCCTATAATGACCAAACGAATCACGTACTCAATTTTGAAACAAACGAGTATATGGCAGTGCCGGATTCGGCTCGCACTTACAAAGCAGATGGGATCAGCACGGTTGTTTTCGGCGAGGAAAATTATGGTGAGGGTTCATCACGTGAGCACGCCGCAATGGAGCCGAGATTCCTCGGAGTCAAGGCCGTCATTGTGAAGTCATTTGCCCGCATCCATGAGACAAATCTCAAGAAGCAGGGGATGCTCGCATTCACCTTCGTAAACAAAGATGACTACGAACTGATCAGACAGGATGACAAGATTGATATCCCAGGGTTTGATGCATTCATGCCCGGTCAAAATGTAATAATCGTCTTAAATCATTCAGATGGTACGCAAGATCAGTTTGAGGTGGCGCACACGTATAATGATCAGCAGATCGAGTGGGTAAAAGCAGGCAGTGCGTTGAACAAGATCAGGGAGGCGATAGGTGAGTAGACAGTAAATTTGGCAATTCGGTTGTCTCTATTGACATCAAATTATCAAGATGTGATGTATATTGCGCGACCACTTAGCTGTTGGGATTAACCCCCGGACTATGGAGTATTAATTCAAAACAAACACACATGAAAACCAAACTATTCATAACTCTTACCATCCTGCTCACAGTTGTAGCAATGTCCTGGTCACAGGATGCCAAACTGGACAAAGTCGTCATGGTAAACGGCGAAGTCAAAATAGGACACGTCACGGGAGTGAGGGATACAGAGATACAATTTGTGCACGATAAAGAGACCATCTCTTATACCTTCCAAAAAGCAAAAATCAGTAAGATTGAATTCGGGAGCAGCGGACGTATTGAAGTATATAATGATGTAGCGCCAACAACCTCCGCATCCCCAAACCTGGCAGATCACCACAATAAAATCGCCATTCTCCCATTTGCCTACGTGCGCGACGGAAGGCAACTGAAGAATGATATTTCCGAAACCAAGGTACAGAAAGAATTTTTCAGCCTGATGAATGGTCATGTCGGAAAACTCAAAGTGCAGGATCCACAGACGACCAATGCATTGCTTCACAAAAATGGCGTCACTGATGAGACCTTTGATAATTTCATGATGCCCGAGATTGCCAACATGCTCGGTGTCGAATATGTGGTGCGCGGAATTCTCACCATCAACGAACAAGGCTCAACATCATACTCTTCTAATTACAGTTCCTATACTGCAAAAAAGAATAAGCCCGGTACTAACAAATGGAGTGTGGGGTCAACATCAAGCTCACTCCAATTCAATTCTATCATCGACCTCACCCTCTATAATGATACCGGGGATGCAGTCTATGCGCACACCAAGGAATCTTTCTGGCCTACCGATGATGCGTATCCGATGACACTGAAGTATTTGTTGAAGAGAATGCCGATCTATACGAAGTAACTCTATGCTGATGTCAGCATCAGCTGATGCGGGCTGCGGGATGTGTACGGTTCTGCAGATTACGCGTACGTAATTGTTGCCTTTGCCGAGAACGAGTGTTTCGTGTGTCAGATACGTCAAAAATCTGGATTCTGGAATCTGGAATCAATTACCCGGCGCCTCATTCAGCAAAGCCGCCCCCTTCAACATCAACAGCACCGCCACACACATAATGATGTGCACAAGATCAATGTGATTAAAATACGTGTGGATCACGATAGGGATTCGAAACACAAAGAGCGTAGAAATCAAGACCAGCACCGCGTAGATCATATTCCTGCTGCCCTCATTCCCAGACCTTTTCAGATTGTAAATATGCAGCGGTAAAAATACGAGGACGATGCCAAACGCAGAATGCACTTCGACAAATTTGAAATTGATAAAATACATCGTCAACCCTGTGACCACGAGCATGGCGGTCATTATCATTGCACCAATCACCTTCACCGTTTTGTCACTTAAGCCAGGCCTTGCATATTCGAGCGCGGCAAATTCTAATAGGGCCACTGAGAAAATGGCCGGAATCCAGCCTGCGAGTTTCCACGAAAAATCTAGGGCATACATAAATCCGTGACCTACTATTCCTCCCGCAATGACACTTAACCCGAATAGCAGGAAGTAATGATTCATGAAACGGTTGGCGCGACTTCCGGAATTTGGCAGTTTGCGATACGCGTAGAAACAAACCAGCCCCAAAATGATGTCCGTCAACACCACCATCGGCTCCTGAATCCGAAGCCCAAACAAGATGATATCCGGCTGAATTATTTTTGCGAGAATCATAGGGGCTATCATTTTTGGATATTATGTAAGTACGGGTTTGTCTCGGTAGATCCGTGTGTCTCGACAAATCCGTACTTGCCGGATTTTAATCCTCTGGCTGATATAATTTGAATATAATCGGCAGGGTAAACTGTACTACTACCGGAACCCCTTTCTGAACGCCCGGAATCCACTTTTCATCCATGTGATTCATGGATTCAACCACAGCAATACTCGCTTCGTCAATGCCATAACCGAGGCTTTTTGCAATGACAATGTCAGAAATGCGGCCATCTATTTGTACGCTGAATCGAACAACGGAAGCACCTTCGATGCGATTAGCCTTTGCCTCTTCAGGATAATTGACCGTGCGGTAGATATACTCCAATAGTTTTTTTTGCGCACATGCGTACTTTTCTTCCTGCTCACCAGCCATATCTTCACATCCTGGAAAGCGGGGCATATGCTGTGCCACCATATAAATTCTGTCAAGCTCCACAGCGGCCGCGGCTGCAGGGACCTGCTGGTCTCCCTCATTCTCTTCTGAATCAAACTCAGTCTCCAGAACGGAAGTCGGCTTAGTTGTCCGTATGCTATCAGATTCTATCTTCTCGTTCTGAACAGAGCCAGACGCAGCTGCTTCTTGTGGCTCCGGTTTGTGCGCAGGAAACTGCGCCGATTCCATCGTCGATCCATTCAGCGTAAACGTGATTGAAAACGCATCCGCCACGCGATTCGTAAGCGCATTTATCTTCACCACCTCAGCAGGATATTGCCGTACCGTGGTGTTGTAGTAATTGGCAAATGCAATTGCAATTTTCCCCTTATAAGCGCCCGGCAGACCCGCTTCCTCAGCAATGCCAGTCAACCCCGCACTATACGCATCTCCATCGAGCGTCTGGGCGGTAAGCATTCCAGCCCACAGAATCGCCATTACAGTAAGTAACCTCACATTCGTCATTCTAAAATCAAAAATAATCACACCTCACACCTCATACATCAAAAATCAAGCGTCAAAAATCAAGCATCAAAAACCATCAAAAATCAAGTGTCATACATCAGGAGCTATGTCGCGACACAATCCTACGCCTCCGTTGTAGGTGCATCGCGCAACTCTCTACGCCTGCGTCGTAGGCGTATCCCGCAACTCCCGACGCAATATCTTCCCAACATTCGTCTTCGGAAGCGTCTTCATAAACTCAATCTCCTTAGGCACCTTATACGCCGTGAGTCCTTCCCTGCAAAACGCGGTGATCTCCTCTTTCGTAAGTGACTTGTCCTTCCTGACAACAAACAACTTGACCATCTCACCGCTTTTCTCACTTGGAATACCAATTGCCGCACACTCAAGCACCTTGTCATTTCCAGCCACAAATTCTTCTATTTCGTTTGGATAGACATTGAAGCCGCTCACAAGGATCATGTCTTTTTTGCGATCCACAATCCAGAAGTATCCGTCTGCATCCATTTTGCCTACGTCACCCGTGCTGAACCAGCCGTCCTTCAGAACTTTTTCGGTTTCGTCCGGGCGTTCAAAATAGCCTTTCATCACTTGTGGACCCTTGATCTGAATCTCCCCTATCTCATTGACTCCGAGCGGTACACCGTTATCATCTATAATACGCATGTCTGTCGAAGCTACCGGCAGACCGATACTACCGAGTTTTCCCGACCCGTCAATCGGATTTGCGGAAGCAGCCGGTGACGTTTCGGTCAGTCCATATGCTTGTGTGAGATAGCAGCCTGTCACTTCCTGCCATTTCTCAGCGACATGATTCTGGACTGCCATACCACCACCGACAGTTATTTTGAGATGACTGGTGTCGAGTTGTGCAAATTCTTTGTTATTCAGTAGTGCATTAAAGAGCGTGTTTACTCCCGTCATAAAGCTGATCGGGTATCTCTTAAACTCCTTCATGACAGAAGACAAGTCACGCGCATTGACAATCAGGACAGACAGGGCGCCCGCTCTCATTGTGGCAAGTGTATTGACTGTAAAGGCGAAGATGTGATACATCGGAAGTGGCGACAATGCCACCTCAACACCCTCCTTAAAATCCTGGAATAGAATGGCCTCGATCTGAAGCATATTCGAGACCATATTCTTATTGGTCAGCTCTGCACCTTTCGACACGCCAGTCGTGCCGCCCGTGTATTGGTGCATTATCACGCGCTCAGGGCCGTCTTCAAATGTCTTTATGGAAAATTTTCGACCCTCATTCACGGCGTCACTAAATTTGACTGTGTTCGGGATATCATATTTAGGTACCATTTTCTTTATGCTCCTCACGGCAAAATCCACAAACATGCCTTTGAGCCCACCCAGCAACTCACCAATGCTGGTGATAACAGTGATTTTGATATTCGTCTTATCAATGACTTCTTGCAGATTGTGGGCAAAATTTTCGGCGATAATTACCGCTTTGCAATCTGACACCTCAAACTGGTGCAACATCTCACGGGGAGTGTAGAGTGGATTCGTATTGACACAGACCAGACCTGCCTTCAAACAGGCAAAGACAGCTATGGGATACTGCAGCAAGTTAGGCATCATGATTCCCACCCTATCTCCTGGTTCCAGACCCCTGTAGTGCAGATAGGCCCCCAATTGTTGTGCCTTTTTGTGTAGTTCAAGATAGGAGATGGTGGCCCCCATACACCCAAATGCGGGTTTGGACTTATACTTCTCAACCATTGCATCAAAGAATGATGTGAGACTCGGATATTGGTCCGGGTTAATGTTTGCCGGTACTCCGGTGGGGTAGTGCTTTAGCCAGGGGCGATCTTCAGTTTGCATATCAAGTGTGTTATTGGATATTCAAGAAACGTAAAATAATGAAATTGCTTGATGATGACCATCATTGCATGACTAACAATCAGTTCTATGGGGTCCAATTTCAATTGACGAGATACAATCTACCGTAGCCAAAAATGCAATAAGTGGTATAACTCTTTTGATGCTCACGCTCGTTGATTGCTAAATTGTAAGTACTATGGCGTTCACACAGTGCTTGGCTCAAAATTTCGCAAATCGTTAAAAATAGTATTTGTCGTATGGTTTGGGACACATGTGGATTACGACAAAATAGACGTTAAAGGGGTAAGTTATGGAAACTAAAATATTAAGGACAGAGCGAGAGTATAATGCTGCTTGCAAGCGTATTTACTCCATGATAAATCGCACTGAAGTAGCTATTGAGCCAGAGAGCAAGGAAGGAGAAGAAGTGGCACTCCTGTCATTGCTTGTAGAAAAGTATGAGCAAGAACATTATCCTATCAAAGCCCCCACGCCAATTGAGGCCATCAGGTTCAGAATGGACCAAATGAATCTTAAGCAAGTCGACATTGCACCTTTGTTCGGAGGCAAGACAAGAGTTTCGGAGGTGTTGAATGGCAAGAGGCCCTTGACTATAAAAATGATAACCTTGTTAAACAGATACCTCGGAATTCCTTTGGAATCATTAGTTACCGGAAATAGGGACGTAGTGCTGGAACCGGACAAGCGAGCGAAGCTGTTGAGCAATTCGTCAATCAAGAATTACTTATCAGGCTCCAAGGTGGCGATATTCTGATTTTCATAAAAACAGGTAATATGATGTCGCCGACCGGAGGGTTTCCTAAAGTCGGCTCAGCCCCTCCTTCACATCATCAACAGTATGCACTAGACCATGCAGTATCTCGCTGCAAAATCCCATAGAAGCGTATTTTCCTCACAGCCCGTATAAACTTGAACTTGCGTTTGAATTTGCTAATTGAAATTTACCCAAACGCTATTGTCTATAAACAATATACTACTACCTTTGCGCCCCCAAACAGGGAAATATTTTTTTAACCCGGCTCGGACATTTTAAAACAAAGAAGATGAGCCTACAAACACGATTCGTTCGATGTCAGAAGAGATGAATCA
>QMOR01000063.1 GCA_003648285.1 Bacteroidota bacterium | reverse complement strand
TCAGCAGACAGTTTACCGTTACCGACGATGTATTCACCTGAAGGATCTACGTCTACACCGTGTGGTGATTTAGGAGTTGGAAGGAAATATACAAGTCCCGGGCAATCTTCAGGAATGAGGACTTTTACTTTATCCTTCATTGTTGAAGTGGCGATATGTGTGTCTTCGTCATACACATTGTGTGCATATTTTGCAGGCATTTCCTTAAAATTACCTGCCTTGATATACTCTTCAGCTTTTTTCCAGTTGATCGCCGCAATGAAGTCTTTGTCATTCTGCGATGCATTCACTTCAAGAAGGGTGTTTTGCAATTCCGTGTTATACGTTGTAAAGAACGTCCAACCATGTGATTTGCCTTTACCGGAGTGAGCCAAATCGTAGTCAAAAGCCGGTAGAAGTATCTGGAAAGCGATATCCATTTCTCCTTCGTCTCCAACAGAGACATAGGTAAGCATTCCGTTGAAATTCTCGGCGTAGCTTTGAATTGAGACATCGGCTTGCGGAATAGGTATACTAAAGCGTGTACCAGCTACCACATACTCTGAATTTTCGGTGATAAATGGTGAACTGTGATTTCCACCACTGTTTGGAATTTCAAGGATCTCAGCAGTTTCGAATGTCGTGAGATCAATACGGGCAATACGTGGCGTATTGTTACCATTGATAAACAACCAACGTCCATCTGTCGTACCTGCAGTTTGTGACAACTCAGGGTGGTGTGAATCATCCCATGGGATAAAACCATATGATGTATTCAGCATCGGCTTGGTCTCCTCGTTAAATCCATAGCCCTTTTCGGCATCAACAGAAAATACCGGAATAATCCGCAGTAATCTTCCTGATGGCAATCCGTATACACCAACTTGTCCACTAAATCCACCGGACATGAAGGCATAAAACTCATCGTACTCTCCTGGCGCGACATATACTTGTGAAGCAACGTCTCCCGAAAGGACGCTTGAGTTTCCGTTTGATGACCCCATGTCACCACAACTGGTGAATGTCATTGCCCAAACGATGGCAATGAGGGGTAACATTGTGATTCTATAGTATGATTTCATAACTAGTTTGTTGTATGTAAAGCAATCTGACTTAAAATTTAAAATAGTGTCGTATTTCGAAGCCGAAAGGTATGCGTGATAGCCGGGCACTAACATGAGTCTGCTCACCAAGTGGGATGACACTAATCATACACACAAAATCGAGAATGACGCTTTTTATCATCTGAATTGGCAAAGACGGCTTACCTTTGCAAAACTACACCTAGAGATAGGTATATTCTAATTTGACTAACAACAATTATTATGAAACAAATCATTCTATTCGCATTGACAGTGGTATTTTTTGGCTGTGGTGGATCACCATCCGATTCGACCCCATCTGAGAAAGCAAAGCCAGCTGCGAAGAAAGAGGTAAGTGACAAAGGGATCGGAGAGACAAAACATGTCGAACTCAACAATCCACTGAATCCGGAAATGGTGACACGTGGCGAGGCTATTTATCAAATGAAATGTGCGGCATGTCATAAACTCACTGACAAACGCGTCGTTGGACCAGGCTGGGCCGGTGTGACTACAAAACGCAAACCTGAGTGGATCATGAATATGACTACGAATGTCGAGGTGATGTTGTCTGAGGACCCTGCAGCGCGGGAACTACTTAAAGAATGTCTGGTGCGGATGCCTAATCAGAACATGTCTACTGAGGACGCCCGTGATGTGCTCGAGTTTATGTACGACAACGACGCCAAAGTTGGCGGAGAATAGGCTTACTTGAAATATAGAGGTTTGTCAAAAACAGGCTACTGGTTCAGGATTGCTCTGGTCAATTTCTTTGTGGCCGGGCTTGCGGGATTGACTCTGCGGTTCGCATTTGTCGTGGAATTGCCTTGGCCGAACTTTATGAACGGCATGCATGCCCACTCGCATGTTGCAATGCTTGGATGGCTGTATTTGGCAATCTACGCATTGTTCATTGAGCTCTTTCTTCCTGAAGCTGCCAAGCATTCAAAAAAGTACACACGCCTTTTTTGGGCATCTGAGATCACGATCATTGGCATATTTGTCACAATGATCACGATGGGATATCACGTCTCGTCAATTGTCTTTCTCAGTGGCCATGTCATCCTCTCTTATGTCTTTCTAGGGTTCTTTCTGAAGGATATTCGCAATACCAAAGGGGCCGAAGTTTCAAAAAGATTTGCGCGTACTGCACTCTGGTTCATGGCAGCTTCGACACTTGCGCTTTGGGCGATGGGGCCTTTGATGGCCCTTTCCATGGCTGGGTCAGCCTTATACTACGCCTCCGTTCAGTTTTTCCTGCATTTCCAGTTTAACGGCTGGTTTATTTTTGCGGCACTGGCCATATTCTTCCGTGTGCTCGGGCAACAGGGCATGAGTCTTGAAAAAAAATCGCTTGATCAATTCTATTACCTCCTCGTTATCTCATGCATTCTCACCTATGTGCTAGCAGTCACATGGTCTACACCTATTCCACTTTTATTTTGGATAAATAGTCTTGGAGTGATCTTACAGACTGCAGCGCTGTTTGTATTTGCCCGCATGATCATTGGTGCGTACCCAAGTGCTCAAAAACTACTGAGTCCTGCAGGGCGTAGATTATTCGGGATCGCTATGATCAGTTTTGCCCTGAAGATTTTCATGCAAGCGGTGGTGGTTGTACCTTACTTTGCAACCATTTCGTACACGATCCGCAATTTTGTCATTGGATTTATCCATTTGATTTTACTTGGAATGCTCACCCATATGGTTCTGGGGGCTGCTGTCAATACCGGGATTATCAATTCCGATTCCAAAAGGGCAAAGGCCGGCTTTCTTTTTTTACTTATCGGATTTCTGCTCACAGAAATTCTACTTTTCCTCCAGGGCACGATGTTCTGGGCTGCTGTTGGGTTTATTCCGTATTACTATGAATTATTATTTGGTGCTTCGATCCTCTTGCCGTTGGCGGTCTTTTTGATTTTGATTTCTGGGAAAAAACATGATTTGGCTTCATAACCAGGGTGTGATTTCATTGCCAGTCCAACATAGCAACGCAACCATGGGGATGTGTTGCTAATTTGCACATGAAAGTTGGAGGGTTTTTGGACGGTTTGATTATAAAATTCTGTCATCAAATTCCTCACTCAAATTTCCTGAACAAAGTACCCATAACTCAATTCTCACAACCATCCAGAACTGCGCTGATGAACGCCATCCTGTACTCCATCACAACTTTATCGCTGCACTGTATCTCGTCAAATGAAAGTGGACCACGTGGAACCAAATGTTAAGTTATCCCAAAGGGATCCCTTCGGGATAGATTTAAGACTGTCGTCAGGACAGAAAGAGTATGAATTTTTGCATGAAAAAAGCCACTTAGATGAATTGGGTCAGCTAAGGCGTAATAGTAGAGATGAACGGAATCTTGAGAGGGATTAAGCCGTTGACCGAGCTCTGGCATCAGAACTTAACTATTCGCGATATCACAGCCTTGTCTCCAACTGTAATATGAACGACATAAATGCCTGTTGGAAGTTGGTCAGACAGCGTTACAAAATGGTCTTCAACACTCCTCTGCGCATACACACATTGTCCTCCCATGTTGTATACTGCTATGTCATATACCTGATTTTCCTCTAAGCCTTCGATATTCAAACGTCCAGACGTAGGGTTAGGATAAAATTTCAAAACACGATGAGAAACTTCTTCCACATCCACTAAAGTCTGACAATAAAACCCTTGTCGATATAGAATCACGTACCCAGGAATATCAACCCACCCTTGCCCTTGAACTTCGAACGCTTTACTAATACAACATACGGGATCCGCATAAAAATCTTCAAATTCTTCAAGGATTTCATCTGTTATTGACATACAATGAAATAATGGAGCCTCCCACCAGTTTTCAATTAAACGCACTTCCATAGATTGGGCTATAATAGTGTTATTGTGACAATATGTACTATTTAACAGTGAAGAATCGTAGGTAATAAGTATTGGTAAATACTTCGCATGGACAAAAATAAAATCCAGACCCGCCCCATTGCACTCACAACTAGAACAATTCTCTGCATCACTGATAATTCGTTTACTGGCAAAAGTAGTGTCGTCATGAAAGGTGTCACCATGAATGGCCCTAACATCAAGTATCGAGTCAAATGGCTGCTCAATAGGAAATTCTCCAAACTCTGCTAAAAGAGTATCATGGCTGGCACGAGGGTCATAACCAATTTCAAGGGTATCCCGATTCCCTAAGGCATCTTCAAAGTATAAACTCATCTCAAACAGTGGCACGAGTTCTTGGCCCAACAACATCTGTTCTGTGCTATACCACATAGATAAAACGACAAAGAGATATTTGATTGTTTTCATAATTTGACTATCAGTTCCGTAGCACCATCGCCGTATTCAGTAAAATTACCTGCACCATAATAGTTGACAGTTATATCTGGATCAGCACAATCATTCTCAAAACTGAATAGCAATGATCCACCGGGTAGTAGAAAGTGGAATGCCAATCTTACATATTTTACTGCACTCGGGTCGGTACATATTTCTTGACCAGATGGTGAATGCGCGTATGGATCAGAATATGGCACAGAAGGTTCAAATCCGCACATGTTCTCAGGAATGCTATCTGGAGTTTGGCCAAAGCTGAATGAAAGTACGAAAGTTAAAATGATAGTGAACGTCTGCTGATATGATAAAAAATTCATAGCTCTTTTCACAAGTTAACTCTTATGATCTATTAAGTCAAGTGTGTGAAAATGATAATGATCAATATTGATGCGATATTTAATATTAGTGGAATGCATCATTTTAGGGCTTTGCATTCTATTGAACTGCAGGATCAAGCAGTTGCCGTGTTTAATTTGGGCGGCATGCGTTCGATTATACGTTTACACACAGTCTCTTAATCGCGTCTCTATGGGTCAATCGCATCATAAATGGCATCATGGATATCTGGACGGACATTTTCTGTGTATAATTTGCGATTCAACCTTGTTTTATACACCCTGTTGGACAAAAAGATAAATACCAATTCCTCTTTGGGATCTATCCACATGAGGGTTCCTGTGTAACCGGAATGGCCAAAACTCTCCGAACTTGCCTGTCTGCTAATTGAAACACTTGTCGCATCCGGATTGACGGTCCATGCCGGTTTGTCAAAACCGAGGGCCCGGTAATTTCCTTCATCGCAATACTGACACCTTGTAAACTCATCGATAACCGCTCCCGGTATAATGGATTCACCTCCATATGTGCCTCTATTGAGATATAGCTGTGCGAGTTTAGCCAGATCATCTGCTGTGGAGAATAGGCCAGCATTGCCTGACACACCATCCATCATCGCCGCCCCCTCGTCGTGTACCCGTCCATGTATCTGCGTCATTCTGAAAAATGTGTCACGCTCAGTTGGGATGATTCTCTTTTTTGAATAATAACGCAGTGGATTATATGTGATGGTATATGCACCAATCTTCTCGTAAATCTCGTTTTTTAAATACGTCTCAAACTCACTGTTCGTTAGATTTGACACAATCTCTGGCAAGAGGTAAAATGACAAACCCGAATACACATAACCCTGTTCCTCATTCAAAGGTGATTTCTTTATGGCTTTGTAAAGCCTCTTTTTGTAGTTTTTATGTAGAAATAAACTGTCTGTCACGACGATCGGAAATCGCTTTGACTCCTTGTGCTTAAATGTGCGCATTCTAAATTTCCCATTCCTTTTTACAGTACTGCGCCAATATGCAATCCAGGACTTCAGGCGTGAATTATGTGCGAGGATTTGACGCCACTCGAGGTCTGCTTTATTTGATTTTGAAAACGAGGGTAAATAATCTGCTAGTGTGGCGTCCAGATCAAACCTTCCCTGTCCATATAATTGCATGAGCGCGGGCAAGACACTCGTTGCTTTTGTGATAGAAGCCAGATCGTAGATATCGTCACTTTGCACGTGCATGATGCTGTCATACGTCTGGTATCCATAGGCTTTATGAAATACCACTTTCCCCTTTCGCGCCACGAGCACTTGTATGCCGGGACATGCACGCGTACGAATTGCCCTGTTTGCAATCGAGTCTATCCTCTGATTGAGCAGACCGAGGTCCATACCCATAGCATCTGCCGATCCGTATGCCAGTCGAATTCCTTCTGTACTCTTCTCAGATATCCCTCCAAATACCAACTGTACAGCGAGGCGACGGCTGGCCTCGTCCGGGCTATATGCCTCGATCAAAACCTCGGCGCCAAGCAACTGCGGATAAGAATCAATTGCTGTGGAATCGAATAACAGCACGATAGTCCCTTTTCTTGACAAAAGTCCATCAAGGGCACTTTCAGGAATTTCTGTTTCTTCGTCTATTCCAATTATCGTCACATCAGATTCCTGATTGGTCGTAGATAATTTTCCAAGTGCTTTTATTGGATGAAAATAAAGCGCCTCTTCTTCCAGAGCTTTCTGAAAATAGCAATCCATGAAATATACTGCTACACTTTTTGATTGCAATTCTAATAGCGGGATTAAATCATTCTCGTTATGACGAATATTAATTTCAGAAATAGCGTACGAATAAGAATTTGCGTCGAGTGAGTTTAAATTATTTTGGGAGAATGCTGTGTTACAAATGACAGATAGTATCAAAGAAAGAAGCAGAGTGTATTTGGGTATTTGATAGCAATTACGAGTCGCTGTTGTCGCTGTTGTCGCTGTTGTCACTGTTGTCACTGTTGTCGCTTTGTCGCTGTTGTCGCTGTTGTCGCTGTTGTTAAACTAATCTCGTGATAATCTGAGTAATCTGTGGTTAAAATGCATACAATAGCATTTATATATAAGTCCAGAGTTATCTGACCTCAAACATACCGCTCAGCACCACCGGGGCTCCATCAGAGGTTACTCCTTCGAAGCGCACCGAATATACAGATGCTTTATCACCGGTAAAAAAAGTCAAGTACTTTTTATCTAATGCATTTAGTCGCACATCAGGGTTCCAGTACAGCGTCGTTCTGTAATCGGGCTTTTCGTGACTATCCTGTGCGGCCCCGTAATCAGGGGAATAAAATACTTTGGCTTTGTAATAGCCGGAATACATATAATTCATAGAGCCAATCACCTGTTGACTGGTCTGCATCTGCTCAGCGGTCTTCGAATAAAAAGCAATCACGCCATTACCTCCAGTGCCATAAACTGCTGACTTTCCGATACCCTTTAGCACGTCGATAAAGGCGATACGCTCTACCGGTATACTATTGATCAGGCTCACGTCGACTACCATCCCGTCGAGGACATAAGTCGCGTACGTGTCACCAGAAATGGAATTGGCCCCTCTTATTATTGCATTATAATTAGGGAAAGTACCCACAACGTTTACTCCCGGGAACTGCCCCCGTATGAGCTCGAAGGCATTGATGGCTAGTGCTCCACCTGTCATGGAGTCAGGGACAAGGCGGTGATCGGGTTCTGAATACAGCATAAGGGCTTTGTGCTGCTCTTCCACCGGATTGTATTTTTCTGCCTGGATCGTCACCTCATCCAATTGAATGCTCATCATATCCTGATAGGCAGAATCCACGACCTGCGTCCTGCGACTCACTGCAAAATAGTCCTCAAGAACGCCCGGGTCAATCTCGGGGTCAATGCGTGCCTCATCACGACTCACAAGCGGAAGCATCACCGGGTCAATAAATATATCTACGTACTTGCTTCCGGAGCGGGCTTCCTTTGTTCCATCTTTTTTCGCTTTATCCTCCTTAAATACTTCTGCCTGGATCAGCAGTGGGATGGTATCAAATCCCTGTAGTCCATTAAACACGAACTCGCCGTTTTCCTCCGTGACCAGTTCCTGCATATTAAAATTGTCAGAGAGTGTGGAGATAAAGACACGTGCCTGCACAGGATTATCCGGCTTCCCATATTTTGTCGTATGACCTTTCAGGGTGAGTGAATTCTCTGGTATCCAGTCGATGCCCACAGTGGGATCACGGAGTAGAGTTTTCCATTCGAATCGACGCCAGCCATGCGTGAGCATGAGGACATCGAGCAATTTGCGACTAGCAGCTTTGTCCTCAAAGAAAAACCCCGGACTGGGGATTCTACCCCTCAAGTCAGATTCGAGAAGCAAATATGTCCTGATATCAGAGGCGTGCTTATGTGGTGTTGCCAATTCCAACTCGGTCACTGTCAGTGAGCCATTGAGGGTCATGCCCGAAGAGGTATCACTCGAAGCAACACTCACCAGGACTTCATTTCTTTTACCAAAATTATCGCCCGCCAGTGAGAGCTGTACTTCAGGAATATTTTCCTTGCGATAAACAAACTTGAGTCGTTCACTTACGGGACTTCCATCAGCTTTAAAAAGCGTAAAGTGCAAGACACCATCCGGCGTTTCGGAAAGAGGTATGCGAAGGATTGCTTCGCTTCCTGTCAGCCCCTCAATGATCCCGAAAAGCATCCCTCGAATGTGCCCTACTATAAACCCACCTTCCAGACCATTTTCGATCGTCGTGTGGGCGGTTAATATTAATGTGTCCCTTTTTTCACGTACGCGCAGTACATAGCCATCATTCCTGACAGAAGGCAAATCGAACTCAACCTCTTCCTGCCCCCACATCACCCTCGCCGTGTATCGCTGGCCTGCCTCGGGTCTGATATTAAAAAACCCGAGCCCTGTATCATGCGTATTGAACCGTGCGACGAGCTCACCATCAGCATCGTGGACGGTGGCACTCAGCTTTACGCCGATCGCGTTTTGATCATACGCATTGACACCTACTGTAGTCACAATCCCGTCGACCAAATCTCCTCCCTCCGGAAAAAACATCAGCGTACGCGTACTCAATTCTTCCTGTGGAGATGTATTCCGATTCCCTGTTTCAGCCAGTTCCTCCATGGTGAGGTCGGGATTGCGTATCTGTGCGTAGGCGTCATATACGCGGATCTCCTTTTCGAAGAAAAATGACTGTTCAAAATTTCTCTGGTATGCCGTATATGCCCTGAGAAGGTATTTGCCTGTTGCCCATTCAGGCCCCAGCTGAAAGTCCCCGCTCCCACCGCCATCCTCAATCCAGATCGTCGCAGATGACATGAGCTCATCATTCGGGTCGATGAGTTGCACGACTACTTGTTGACTAGGCGTGAGAGATTGGTGGAGAATAGCATCCAGCAAGTAGGCCTTATACCAGATTTTCTCGCCCAATACATACTGCGGCTTGTCGTGATGGATGTATACCTTCTCCTGAGGGAAATTGGTGTGGTATACGCCAAGCTTCTCCTTAACCGATTCGGCAGAGCTTTGTGCGAACACCCCGGAGGTGATCAGGCAACATATGATAAGAGTAATGTGGAATTTCATACAAGTTAGTGTAGTTGCCGTAAAGGTAAAGCAATTCACCTGTGCATGGTAAGGATTCAACTTTCTTGCCTGTAATTACTACTTGTTGAAATTTTGGATTTTGAATTTTGGATTTTGAATGCTCTTATTCGCGTATTCAATCACCTTCTAGTACTGTTTGAGTTTAAATCGAAGGATCCCCTTAGGAAGGGCTCCGTTGGAGCATGTTGAGTGTTGGATGCTATTATTAGCGTGTTCAATCATCTTCGATGATGGCAATATTCCGGATTCGCATTGAGGCGCCACTTTCATTTACCACATTTTGACCAGTATTTGAAGTGTTTGTGCGCAGCAGGCATTGATCGGTGATGAGAAGGGCTTGCTCTCCGGTGTTGAAGATTGCGGCACCCGATCCGGACGACATGTTTTCTTCGATCAAGACATTGTGCAACGTGGCTTTTCCAAATGAAAGGATGGCTGCTCCCCTGTCGTCGATGCCGGGCACGCCATTTGAATTGCCTTGGGTGATCGTCACCCCATCCAGCAAACAGCCGACACATGTAGCGTCTATAATGACAACATGGAAAGAATTGTCTTCCGAGTCACCAGGCAGTCCAATATCCCCACTCAATCTTACCCTGTTGAGGAGTGGATTACGTTGTGCCAGAAGCGCTTCTCCTCCGGCAAACCCACCGTAGATGACGATCGAATCGACAAGTACAAAACTCATATTGCGCAAACTGTCATTGCCTGGTCGGTAAGTCCCATTGGCGATCCATATTTCTTCAATTTGAGGGAATGATGACACCGCCGCAATGGCCTCCTGCAAATCGATAAAGCCATCTACCCATGAAGTTCCATTCTGCATGCCCACCGCTGCCGAGTCTACGTACACGACCGTCCCGCTGGTCCAACAATTGACACACGGCGCTAAAAATTCATAGGCCCCTATATCGTATCCTTCACCAGACGGACGCAAATCACCATTCAGATCCTCGGCGACCACAGCGCTGACCATAGCAGTCCCGGTATCAATCGCCTGAGAGCCGGAAATCAGTTGATAGTCGCTGCTATCCGGGTTCATGAAAATTGCGGACAGTGCATCGGCCAACTGAGAGTGGATGTCCAAACCAAGGCCCTGCCATTGAGCCAGGCTTATCGTCGAGCCATCACCGCTCGAACTCATTTTGTTATTTAAAACATTGTAATCGCTCTTGAACTGAGAAGTGTCTTCAATTGTAATACACCCGCGCCATGCGTGCTGATTAATGATGATATTGTTATAAATTTCTGTGTTGACGTTTGACCCATTATTTACAAGTATTCCCCACCGACCGTCCGATGGAACGATGATTGTATTATTATAAATCTTTGCGCCCCTGGTGGGTATGGCTCCATCACCCTGAAACAGGGCAATCCCCTGCGCGATGTGATTATTGTAAATGAGATTGTTGTAAACGACAGGATCCTGCAGCCCATCCATATTTATTCCGGCAGCATGATTGTTGTCATGAATGATATTTCCATATATCTCGGCATCGCTGATAATCCCGTCTCCACCCTCTGATAAATCACCATTCATATGGATTCCAATGGCATTGTTTCCATAACACTCGTTGTACCGGATAATGGGCCGGTCAGAACTATTCGACACATAAATGCCATGTTCGTCTATGGAATTCGTGCAGAGATTATATTCGATTAAAATGTCGTCAGTAAATCCCGTGAAAATCCCCCGTTCAGCATTATTGTCGCAAGAGCAATTCCTCACAACACAATGATCAGCATTTACAAGGCGAATCCCATTTCCCGCACCTGGCATGTCATTTGAAATAAACCCGTCGATCACGATATAGTCGGCATTCTCGATGTTGATACCATCGTCCCGGAGTGGACCACTCTGATTTATCAAGACACTATCACCAAGAGCCTTGAAAACGATAGGTGAGTTTACCGATCCGTTGATATCTCTTAAGTCAAAACCTGCATATGTGCCGCTTTCCACGAAGACAGTATCTCCTGTTGACACCACATTTGCAGCTTTTTGGATGGTTAGAAAAGGAGTGGAAGGAGTCATTCCGCTATTAGAATCACTCCCGGAGTTGGATACGAAGTAGTTTGTGGCGTTGAGATTCGCCGCTTGAATCACCAAGCTGGCAAAAATCATGATCACGATATGATATTTCATTTCCTGTTGAATTAATGCGTGGCCATTTCAGACTACTGCAATGACAGGGGTGAGAGCAAATGTATATCTACTTCCTGTGCAATGCGGTCAACCAATTGGACCAAGAAGCAGTCCCATTTACGGAGTTCATGTAAGAGTTATGCAATATACGATAAGCTGAAGTCTCAAACGCCGAATCCTCTCTTAAATGCGACACAGACCAAGAGGACTTCGAGTCAAGCCTTTGTTTTATAGCCAATTCTTTTTCTACC